>JANOUF010000390.1:0-4574 GCA_031416685.1 Bdellovibrionales bacterium | reverse complement strand
ATTAGCAGCAGGCGCAACCAACGATTACGGATTCGGCGGCTTCACGACTGCCGCTGACCTTTATGATCAAGCAACGAACTCATTTACAGCAACTAGCTCAATGGCAACTGCTCGAGCAAACTATATGATGGAGTTATTGCCAAATGGTGAAGTGCTCATCGCTGGGGGCGGACAAAACGGTTGTGCGACGGTGGCGGGAGCAGAACTTTACAATCCTCAAACAGGTTTGTTCGCAGCAACGTCAAACATGATTGTTGGAACATCTGGCGGAAGCTCTGTCTTACTCCCTGAGAATGGTGGCGTATTCGTCATGGGCGGCAGTACAAACTCATGCGCCTTTAGTACTTCCGCGGCAGCTGCAATTTATAAATAAAAAATTATGCAATTCTGGTTTAGAGGGAGTTGAGACATCCCTTCACATCTACCGTGATGTTCTCGTCACAACCGATCTTGAAGGTTGCGGCCTCCACGGTAATGTCTAAAACTGCTCGTTGGGAACAAAAGGAGCTTTAGACTATGGATATTCTTTCAGTGATTAAACAAGACCACGAAGCGATCAAGCATCTCTTTAATCAGCTCGAAAAGCACACGGATATACCGGACAAAGAAGTGTCCAAGCTCGTCAACGAACTCATTCTTGAGATCAAGTTGCACGCGAAGGCCGAAGAGATTGTTCTTTATGAAGCCTGCCATAGCAGAACTGAAGCATTGGATGACTTCTCTAAAGAAGGTTACATCGAGCATCGCTTGCTATCGATAGTTTTAAATAAACTTCCAAATGTAAAACCGGGAAAAGATGGCGAATTTAAAGCGCTAGTGAAAGTCGCACGCGACTTATTCGAACATCACGCGGTTGAGGAAGAACAAGAAGAGATCTTCCCAAAACTTAAATCTGCGTTTAGCAATGAAGAACTTTCGGAATTGGGCGACTCGATGCTCGCAACTAAAGAAGAACTACGGGCGACAATTGAACAAAAAGTTGCAGCAAAACTTCACGGCGTTAAGCCAACGAAGTCTCGCTTGCCTGCAAACCTTCAGTAATTAGATGCACTGAACCCATGAGCTAGTGGCTACTTCGTAAAGCGTGTAGCCACGGCAGTTTGTGCCGTTACATTGGCCCAACTGTGGTTGGCCGTTGCCCGTGTAATAGTACTGACCGAAGCATTGCTTTTGAGTTCCACCAGTTTGATTCGGGTATCCACCCTGATTTGGGTAGGTACCTTGCTGCTGCCCCGAAGTGCAGTATTGACGATCAACTTGTTGGGATGTCTGGTTCTGATAGCAGCCCGTGCCGTTCCACGTATAAGTGGAGTTGGACATGTAGCCCTGCTGATAAGAATTCGACACCGGAGCGTCTTTCTTCTTCCCGCAGCCAATTCCACCAAGAACCATAACGAAACTAATAAGAAGCATGATTGTTTTCATGCTCTCTTAATAGAGCAACAGCGCAGCCATTAAAGAGTTTTTCGCTCAGGTAGCTAGAATGTATCACCAATAACTAGAACGATAAAAAACCCGCCACGATCACTAGCTGTCCAACTAACCTGAACGCGCTCAAAAGAAGCGAACCACACAAACTGATTTCGAATTAGTCTCCGCCATATTCCACCTGGCTGTAGGTCTAGAACGCCGGTTCAGGCATTGAGAGCTCAAATTACCAACGAGAAACTAATCCCCATGCAAAGGTTGATTTTATGTTTACTCGTGCTCGCGACGTTCGCGCAGACGGCGAAAGCGGCTGAGCCAACTTCAATTGATCGTGCGGCAAAAGGTTTTTTTGGCGGCACGAACCGCATCGGAAAATTTCATTGGTTTGGAAACTCTGTAATGGGGAATGGATTTCCTAATCTTCTCTTAGGCGCAAGCTTTTGGGCCTACGGCGCATGGAAAGATTACCACTACGCAGAAAGTGCCGGCATCGCACAAGTTGAAGCCGTCGTTGCAACTGGAGTTACAGTTGCACTAATAAAAGAAATAACAAACCGCACACGGCCTGATGGGAGTGATGATCTTTCTTTTCCTTCAGCACACGTCGCGTACGCCTTCGCTACAGCATCGGTTCTCGGCGCATACTATGGTCCCAAAGTAGGAGTACCCGTCTACGCACTTGCAGTACTCACCGCCGTTGCGCGAATGCAAGACAACCGACATTGGCTCACCGACACTCTCGGCGGAGCTGCAATTGGAATTGGCTTTGGACTGTTGTTTTCAAGTATCAATAAAAATAATTTCAACCGCGATGAGATAGAACGAGCGAATAGCTCATCAGCAATGCAAGCAGCACCTATGATCGCGCCAGGCACTCTCGGCGCCCAACTCTCTTTTACTTTTTAAAATGCAACCATTCCGACTATTAGATGGGCCGTGATAAACGTCGATCGATCACTGATTGCTTGTTTTGCAACGATGACTGGCGTGACGTCGGTAGTCTTAATCACTTCGAGGCTTTCAAGTTGATGATAAGCAAGCACTAGCTCCATAAACCAAACGCTATTGGTAGAAGTCATCTGCATGTAACCAATTGCACCGCCGTATGCGGGACCTTCAAGCTGCAATCGATTTGCACCCAACTGCGTATACTCTGCTGGCCTAGATCTCTCAAATACAATGACGAGCGGACCTCGCCCCACGAACGCACGAGCATAAGGCGCACCTTTGTCGCTCGATTCAAAAAACGTAATTCTCGTTCGAACTCCAAGATTGAATTGGCTATCCCAAATTAAGTATCCGTTTACTCTGTTTAAGTTCACGCTACTACTTAGCTCGAGCGCAAAATCATTCGTGAAGTAGTAGCCGATGTCCATTCGCACACTTCCGCCCCAGCCCGTATCTTCTTCTTGAATTTTGGAATCGAAGATCGAGGTGTTTACACCAAGACCCGGCATGAAATGAATTCCTCGCGACCAATTTGAAGGGCGAAACTCTGGCTTTTCTCCAACGATCACCAGTGCAACTGCCGGTGTGCTGCTAAAAAACACAAAAGCTATGATTAAAAATTTGCTGGCCGTCATTTTAAAACCGCCATTCAAACTGGGCGCCGATTTTATTTCGGCCAAGCACTGGCACGACACGCCACTCATAGGAAGCATGTGGAAACGCTGAGTACGGATTAAAAATAAATCCAAGCAAGCGCCCCGGCCAAACTTTTTTCTCATGGAAATAAAGACTTGCGCGTTCAGCGAATAAGCCAAGCGCCGTACCCATTGTCGCCGTGAGCGCTAAATCTTGATAACTCGGTCGCTCCGTGAATGTTTCTATCGTGAACTCAAACGCGAGTGAAGAAAGATTGGCCCACAAAAATGCTTTCGGCTCTGAATAACCCTTGGACCGGTAAAATAAATAGTAACTTGCACCAGCCAACGAGTGCTGAATCAAATTTGTTTCAAGATTGTCGCGGTCAAAGTGAGGACTGAAAATGTTCCTACGCCAATTGCGAAACGAACCGTGAGTTTTGATCGCTTCATGCTGTTGGGCATAGTAAAAAGACCACTGCAAAAGATAATTAGCTCCGAAATTTTTAGTAAGCTGCCATTTGGAAATCTCGGTTTTCTCGACGTGCACGAGTTTTTCATACCCGGTGGCTGAAACGCTATAGAAAGCCAGCATAAGAATTATGAATCCGACACGCATTTTAAGTCTAACTCCTTAACCGCAACAGATAGCCTGCGCCGGCAAGCGTGTGTTCTCAACTGCAGAATTGTTGCATCAATTTGACTGAGACTTTGTGAGACAGTTTGCTCGTGCACACATGTCCCACGCGTGTGTGACGTAAAGCAGGTTGAACGAAATTGCGCCATGATGTTCGATGATTCATGTTGATCTTTTTACTCTTACTCATCTGCTCAACGGCATCGGCTTTCGAAGATCTAACAGCCGGAAAGCCTTTTGTGCCGTGGCTTTGGCAGGATCAACTCAAACCGACGATCCAGAATTCCCTATCTACCGATGGACTTTTAATAATCGGTTCAACGCTTGCGGGAAGTGCCGCTGCTCATCACTACGATAGCGAAGTTTACGAACACAATCTTCGCGGTAAAGATCTCGTCTTTGACGGAAAAACATCTGGGTTCTTAGGAACTCTCGGCGGTGGCGGTGTCGGAATTGGAGTCGCAGCCGCGCAACTTTTCTTCGATCAAAAAAACGGTCTGAGACATGGCCGAGCTATCATGATGACTTCGCTTACTCATGTAACTTCTGCGTTTCTCGTCAGTCGCAAAAGACCTGATCTTAGGCCAGATTATTTGCCCTTCGATTCGGCCTACCCATCTGGCCATGCCTCTTCTATTTTTGCGACGGCAACCTCACTGGCGTATGCCTATGGATGGCTCGCTGGCGTTCCATCGTTTGCATTAGCCGCCGCGATCTCAGCAGCGCGCGTGAGCGAAAACGCGCACTGGTTAAGCGACGTTGTTGCTGGTGCGGGACTCGGTATCTTTTGGGGCGTAGCTAGCTATAAAGTGAACGACACTGAACAAAACGACAGGCAAGCTATTCAGCTCTTACCGCCGCAACCTACGCAGGGCGGCTTTCTCTTGAGCATAAAAATAATTCCGGGGCAAATTCCCTCAAATTTT
>JANOUF010000389.1:0-6134 GCA_031416685.1 Bdellovibrionales bacterium | reverse complement strand
GGGGCGGCTGCCGCAACAGCAACGTCACAGTAGTACGGATTCAACAACCTTGATGGACTCTCCCACCAGACCTTTGCACTGAAGGGAGAGAGTCGAGTCAGCGACATTGATCAAAATATAGTGAAGAGGTCGAGGTGATGGGGCGGTGCAAATGTCTTCGTGCTTTGCATTTTGCCCTGTATGCAACTTTACGCGAGGACCGCCGCCACCGCCCGCAACGAAAAAGTCTTTTCCGTCTTTCTTGAAATGCTCATAGGTGTGGACGTGACCGCTCAAGTAAGCGCGAGTTTTTTTCTTAGCAAGAAATGGTTCAACTAAATCTTTGTGCGTCCACTTCGCTTCGCCAGAGGCGCGACTGTTTGTAAACGGTGGATGATGAGCAAAAACAAACACCGATTTTACTTCGTCATCCATCTCGTAACGATTAACTGTGGAGAGGTACCAGTCTTTTTGCGATCTCCACATCTTTCTCCCCAGCGGGCTGCGATTGCTGTCGAGAAGAATTAGTGCGATCGATCCGAATTTATATGTCGACCAGCGAGAAAGTTTAAAATGTGGAAATCTTTTTTCGACTTCGCCGAGATTTTGAATGAGTCCGCCGAAATAATCGTGATTGCCAGGAACGAGTAGCGTTTGGATTCCTTTGTTTGTGATCGGAGCGAAAAGATTGTCGTATCTGCGCCATAGTCTTTTTGCTGTCGAAAGAAAATTAAGATCACCGAGATGAATGAGTAAGTCTGGATTTTCCTCTGCTAGAGCGGCTATTAGGGCTTTCTGTTCAGTCGTGTTGTCTTCACGACGAAGAAATACGCGTTCCCAGAAGCTTGTGTGTTGAGTGTCGCCTATTACTGCGATTTTCATGATCGGTGGTGCTCCATGACGTTCATTCACCCTCTCACAATATTTCGAGTACTGTAAAGAATTGCGATTGCTTCATCACGCGCAGTAGAGTCGACCGCGCTCCCTAAGGAACTTGCCCATCTTGGCTAGACCGTAACTTTCAATCGCGTGTCGCTGATTACATGAACGACATAGCAACCTTAAGTTCGAAATCTCAGTCTCGCCGCCTTTAGAGAATGGAATGACGTGATCGATCTCGATTAGGCGGCGTGAACCGCAACTACTGCATTGACCGCCCCCGCGCATGTACACCTCGCTTCGCAGTGCTGCTGGAATATACCGACCCTTTTGTTCGGGTTTATTTTGGCGATCGTAACATTTCCGCGCCGGCGCGGAACGAACGGCTTTAACCATTTGATCCGATTTCTCAAGCGCGACATCAACCGCATGCTCAAGGACGGAAACCAAATTTTTATTTGTATGCGCCCGCACTTCCATCAAACGCATAATTTTTTTCTGCATCTCAGGGCTGAATTGCTCAAGCTCAACTGGCTTTAGAGACGTAAAGCTCGCTACGTCAGCCAAAAGTGGCTTCAACAATGACTCATTCACCAAAGTTTTCTCAACTGCTCGCTTTGGCTGACGCTCGATTTTGGTTAGAAGCTCAAGTTTCTCCTCTGAGGTTCGAGTCACCTGCGCTTTTCTTTCCTGAGAAAATAAAGCTCCGGCTTGATTTAGGTGCGTAAGGTTTAATGCGCCAGTTTCAATTTTTTCCTGAATCTGCGGAAGTTCCTTTAGAAGTCTCATGGCATTGATTCGCCGACGTGCTTGATCATCGGAGTAGCCCATCTGCTTGATTGCGTATTCATGAAGTGATTCAAACTTGTACTTCGCATATAGGCGGCGGCGCTCGGTTTCACACAAGTGATGCAGAGCCTTCGATAGAACTTCACGCTCTTCTTTTGCAACAGCAACGTTGGATGCATTGAGCATTTCGTCAGTGAGATGAGAAAAATTCATGCGTGACTCCTTTGGTTCGAAGTTTGGAGAAGCATATCACTGGGTTTTTAAAACGGGATTTTCCAAAAGATTTCGTGCCGCTTTTGCGAGTAGGAAGGCAAATCATTGCTACGCAAATGCTTTTAAATTTGCGCCAATCGCGCGCAATCTTGCGAAGTAGGCTCGATCGCACGTCGATAAAACAAATGCAGCGTTGCTCTAGGTGCGCACGCAATTATGCTGTCAAACATATTTTTGGTCACCTAAAAGATTTTAAACTAAAAATTTTCTCGAACGATAGTGTAATAGAAAATTCTTGTGACGACCGTAACATTTCCGCGCCGGCGGCGCGGAAACTAAAAACAAAAGCCACCGACAAGACTTCCCAGCTAGCTGCAGGCTTTCGCTTCTAACCGCAAGCTTTTGCGACTAGCGAAATGATTCCGCCAATCACCAAAACTGTAAGTATAAACTGAATTAACGTTCTGAAATCTCGAATGTGATTGGACGGATCATTGCCGCTCACGTTCCGCTACTTGCCTGAGGCTGCTGCAGAATATGTTCTTTAAACTCTTTACCGTCGAAGTGGATCAAGCGCGCTTGATTATCAACTACTGTCGCGAGATTCACAGGTCGGCCCCATACAGCTTGCAGATTACGAAGTGTTTCGCGCATGTAATCCGGCTGCATCTCGATGCCTTCAAATAAATGCGCTAGCAAAAGCTCACCGCGGTTTTCAAAGTTTGCGTCTTCAACTTGGATGATCGGTTGGCCGAAATTCGTTAACTGGAAAAGCAACTGCTTTTTGATCGCCGGGAAATCACGCGTGTCGATTTCGTAGCGACCCGTGCGTTTGTTGTGTTTGTAGACGAAGAATTTGTTTCGAACACAGAAATCTTCGGTTAAAAACTCATCGATAAATGTCACGTCGTTGTAGCTGCGACGAACCTGAAAAATCTTCTCGCGGCCGCCGCCAAGCTTCTTGTCCCAGCTCGCACGCTCACGAATATCGTCGCACTCATTCCACTCTTTACCGAAGCGGCCTTTGTTCCAGCGGTCTTCGATATCACGGAATAACTCAATACCAATTTTGTAAGGATTAAATCCGTTTGGCGCCATCGCCATTGTGCCCGAGTGTGCGTCAGCGAAATCGATGATCTCCGAATCCCGTAAAACTTTCTCAGTCATGATTTTCGAATGCCAATACGACGCCCAACCTTCATTCATAATTTTCGTCATGCCTTGGGGCGCAAAGTAGTAAGCTTCATCGCGAATGATCGAGAGAATGTCCTGCTGCCAATTTTTCAAAGGCGCAAAGTGCATGAGAAACTCTAAAACATCGCGCTGAGGTTCAGCTGGAAAACGCTGCTTGCGTTCCGCTTCTTCTCTAATTTTAGTCGCCTGGTGTTTTACGAAATCGGGCGGATTGATATATTCATCCATATACTCGCGATCAACGCGGAGTAATCCACGGTCGTCTTTCCTCTGATCATTAACGCGAGCTTTTTCCGTCGTCTTCTTGATGTACGGAGAATAGCGATCAATCAAATTCTCAAGGCTCAAACACTTATCGATGAAGTCTTCAACCTCTTCAACACCGTAACGATCAATATACCGGCGAATGCGTGTCGCATGATTCGCCATCACATCCATCATTTTGCGATTAGTTGGCGAAAACCACTGATTGTTTTTAAAGAAATCGCAGTGGCCATACACGTGCGCCATTACGAGTTTTTGATCCACGGTACGGTTACCTTCCATGAGGTACGCGTAACAAGGATCCGTGTTGATCACCATTTCGTAGATTTTAGATAAGCCGTACTCGTAACTCTTTGAGAGTTGCTCGTACTCCATACCGAAGCGCCAGTGCGGATAGCGAACTGGAAAGCCACCATAGGCCGCAAACTGATTTATCTGATCGTAAGTGATCATTTCAAAAACTGTCTCGAAGCAATCGAGGCCGTATTCGACTGCGATCTTCTCGATTTTCTCTTTCCAGCTAGCTAGTTCGGGCGGTAGGTTTGCCACGCTTACTTGCCTTTCCCGAGAAAATCTTTGATCGATCCTAAAATCTTATCGCGATTCTCGATTTTCGAGAGAACCAAGCGATCATCGCCCGGGAACTCGCGCTCAAGATCTTTTAGGAATTGGCCGCTTCCGTACTTTGATTCGACTTGACCGTAACCAAACATATTCACGTTCGGTAAAAAGAATTCTTTGAGTAAGCGCATGCAAAGACGTGTGTCTTCACCGCTCCAGTTATCACCATCGGAGAAATGAAACGGATAAACGTTGTACTCGTGCCATGGATAATCGGTTTCGCAAATTTGCTGACATAGTTTGTACGCCGAACTAATTAAAGTTCCGCCCGACTCCGAAGTTGAGAAGAACGTTTTCTCATCAACTTCCTTTGCAGCAGCATCGTGAATGATAAATCGAGTGTCGAGACCCTTGTAGTGTTTCTTAAGCCACGTATTGATCCAGAAACTCTCAAGGCGAACAATTTCTTTTTGCTCTTCGCCCATCGAACCTGAAACGTCCATCATGTAAATCACAACGGCTTTTGCTTGAGGCTCAACTTTTGTTTTAAAAGAGCGATAGCGGAAATCCGCACGCACCGGAACTATGATTGGTTCTTTCGCGTTGTAAGTACCACTTGCAATGTACCGTTTGAGTGCGCGCTTGTAAGAACTTTTGAAATGGCGAAGACCTTCAGGTCCTACTGGCGCAAGCCCTGAGTACTTCGTTCTAAGTGCGTCCATCTGCGGACGGCCCTTTGGTTCAATGCGAGGAAGTTCAAGCTCCTCACCCAAAATATCTGCGAGTTCATCGAGAGTGAGTTCAGCTTCGATTGCATGTTGGCCTGGCTGATTGCCGGCCTCGCCTGCACCGTCTTGCGGTTCACCGTCAATCGGATCACCTGGCTGGCCGTTTCCTTGTCCAACGCCACCGCGTTGCTTAGGACCATACTTGAAGCGAGGGATATCGATGTAGGGAACAGGGATTTTGACTAAGTCATTCTCCCGCTTCCCTACCATTTCTCCGTGGCTCACATACTTCTTAAAGTTCTCTTTAATGCGGCCACGAATAATATCTTTAAATCGCGCATGGTCTTCGCGTATCGGCACTTGAAGCCCCTTATCCCTTATTCTTCACATCACCACGAGCAAAAATACTCGCGACGTAATGGAGAACATCGGTCGCTGATACTTCGTCGTATCCATAATCTTTAATCAACCGAGTCTTCACGATATCGATTTTCTCTTGAGTGTCTTTGTCGACAACGTTCGACACGAGCGATGTAAGCTTGATGCTGTCCTTTTGATCTTCGAAAAGCTTCAGCTCAAGCGCTTTATGTAACCGCTCATTCGTTTTGTAATCGAAGCGTTTGCCGTCAAGCGAAAGTGCTCCGATGTAATTCATAATCTCGCGACGGAAATCGTCTTTGCGTGACTCAGGAATCTCGATCTTATCTTCGATCGAACGCATGAGGCGCTCATCCGGCTCCTCGTCTTGACCAGTAAACTGGTTACGAACGCGTTCTTTTTGCGTGTAGGCTTTTACGCTATCGATATAGTTCCCGCACAAACGAGAAAGAGCAGAATCATCAGCTGAAATTGCTCGTTGCACTTCTGCTTTGATGATCTCTTCATACTCTTGCTTCACCACGCCGAGAAGCTCGCGATAATCGCTTTTCAACTCTTCGTTAGCAAGTAGCGAGTGATGGCGAAGTCCGCTTTCAAGTTCGTTAAGAACCATGAATGGATTCACCGACCCGCGATTTCCTTGCTGAGCATTTACGAGTGCATTTGAAAGTTTGTCTTGAATGTAACGAGGGCTAATACCATCGAGACCTTCGCGAACAGCTTCTTTACGAAGTTCTTTTACGTTGTCTTCTGTGTAATTCGGGAGAGTACGTCCGTCGTAAAGCTTAAGTTTTTGTAACCGTGTGAGGTTTGCTTTTTTAGGTTTCTCTAAGCGCGTTAGGACAGCCCACATTGCGGCCATCTCAATCGTGTGCGGCGCAATTGAAATGCCGCGCAACTTTCTTGAATTGAAATCTTTTTTGTAGATGTTCACTTCGTGTTTCCACTTAGTGATGTAAGGAATATCGATTTTCACTGTACGGTCACGAAGTGCTTCCATAAATTCGTTGTCTTGTAGTCGACGATACTCTGGCTCGTTCGTGTGACCAATAATGACTTCGTCAATCGCAGTCTGAGCAAACTTTTTAGGTTTTACTCTGTGTTCTTGCGAAGCACCGAGAAGATCGTACAAGAACGCGACATCAAGTT
>JANOUF010000388.1:0-3253 GCA_031416685.1 Bdellovibrionales bacterium | reverse complement strand
CGCTACAACTCCCGAGGCAGAATCGAAAATGGAGATTTTCTTTCCGATACAATAGTTGTTTAAAGTGCTCGACATTTTGATGGCAGGTGTGAGCCGTATTTTTATGATTCGCTCATGCCTGCTCGTACGACTTAAACTTTTGGAATCTTTGAGGGTAAGCATGCTCACGACCGATTCCCATTTCAAAATCCCTGCCTTCGCATCTAAATGAATCTCGAACACGCTCGACAAGCAAAGCTGAGCGTTTTTCTTTTTCCCGCCGCGTCCCCAATCATAAGTGGCGACCCTAGCCCAGCCTCGATACTTGTCCCCGTCGAGCAGTGCCAAATCGCATTGATTCACCGTTAACGCCGATAACCACTGAGATTTGTTAGGTGACTGTGCAGAAATCCTGCGATAACTAAGTTCGCGATGAAACCGATCCGACATGAATTCATAATAGATGCTACCGCCGAGCAGATTGTAGAAGCTGTTTGTATAGGGGAACACATCCAACGCTGGTGGACCAACTCCGCCACTCTAAAGCCAGTGATTGGCGCAGTCGGGACATTTCGATGGAAATCCCGCGCCTGGGAAGTAACAATCAAACTGGAAGAACTAAACAGCCGCTCTGTCCGATGGACATGTATCACATCTAATATGCAAGGCACAAATGCATGGGTGGGCACTGATATGATTTTTCGTATTGAAGCTTCGACAAACGGATCAAAACTATCCTTCTCACATGAAGGATATCAAGAGTCTCCATGCAAAGAAGTCTGTACTGATGGATGGAGATTTGTGTTGGGTACGAGCCTAAAGCAATATTTAGAAAATGGGACTGGCAAACCTCAGTCATGAGCCACTAGTTTCTCGCCCGATTCACGCTCAAGAAATTTCGAAAGAACCGATCGCCACTGAATTTGGAATCCGGATATACGGGTGTCTTCATTGACCCAATTCGAGATGCTGGAAGTACGCCGTTTGCTTTGATGTTTCTCCAATAGGAGATGGTAGCAATGCACGATACGTTGATGTACGTTAAAAAACTGGAGGCCGTGGGCGTTCCGCGTGATCAAGCGGAGGCACAGGTTGAGATCATGAGCCAGATTGTCGATTCAAATTTTGCAACCAAACAGGACCTGAAAGATCTCAGTGCGGAACTTCGTACAGAGATGGGTGGGCTTCGGCTCGAAATCAAAGATTCAACTATACGGTTCGGGAAGATGCTTGCTGCAGCGGTGGGTATAATTATAGCTGCTGTTGGCATCATGCTGAAATACTAACCCCCACTAATGCCGATTCGTGATCGACTTAACTTCGTTCTTCTCATCAACAAACACTAGCTGCGGCTTATGCGTAAGAGCTTCCGTTTGATCGACCTCGCAAAAAGCAGCGATGATGACGATGTCGCCCTTTAAAACCATTCGAGCGGCAGCACCGTTCAAACAAATCTCGCCAGGCTTGCCTGGAATTACATAGGTCGAAAAACGTGCGCCGTTGTTGCAGTTGTAGATATCGACTTTTTCAAACTCGATCAAGTGAGCTGCATCAAGAAGTTTTGGATCGATCGAAACCGAACCTTCGTAGCTTAAGTCAGCATCCGTGACTGTTGCGCGATGAATTTTACATTTCAGCATATTAAGTCGCATATCAAATCCTTATGCATTCATTTTTAGTGCGAAGTTAAGTCCTTTTAAAACCAACTCAGGTATAACAACATCGAAAAGTTCTGCCTTATCAAAGAGTGTGGAGAATCCACCAGTTCCGATCACGAGTGGCTTTTTCCCAGGGAAAACTTCCGAAGTGATTCGTTCCTTGATCTCTTTCACCATTCCAATTTGGCCGAAGTACAATCCGGACTGGATGCTCTCGACGGTTGAGCGTCCGAGAGTCTCTTTCATCGGCAAGATTTCGACGGATGGAAGTTTTGCTGTTTTTTCTTCTAGAGCTTCCATGGAAATGCGAAGGCCCGCGAGAATTACGCCGCCGAGATAATCTTTGTCAGCGCTAACAGCACAAAATGTCGTCGCCGTTCCGAAATCAACGATGATGGCGTCTTGGCCCGGATAAAGTTGAGTCGCTGCAATCGCATTGGCTATCCGATCGGCTCCAACTTCAAGTGGGTTACGATATTTTATTTTCAAACCAGTTTTTACACCGGCTTGAAGAATGAACGGCGCGCGATTGAAGTACTTCTGACAGCAACCACGCACTGAGTGAACGGCATCAGGTACAACGGAGCAAAGTGCAATGTGGTGAATAGCAGTGGGGTCTACGCCGTTTTCACGAAGAGCACTACGAAGGAATAGTCCTAGCTCATCGCTCGATGCACGTGCATCAGAAGTTCGGCGGAACTGAACTTTCAATTGATCACCATCAAAAACGCCGCCGTGAAGCGTGGTATTGCCGACGTCTAAGCAAAGGATCATAAACTTGCCTCCTGAAACTTACCTTTAGACAAAAACTTTTCAATTTCTAACGCCAAAGATTTCTTGGTCGAAGTTTTCGAGAGGATCTTGCCGTCAGCGAACAAAACCGCATTATGTTTATCGGCAGAGATCTCGCTCAGATCATTGTGTACAACTAAGTCAGCCGACGCGGCGACTTTACTTACTGCGCTCTCACGCTCTTGAGTCGTTGCGTGATTAGTCAGTTTAAACCCAACGACCTTTAGTCCCGGATTGATCGAGTACTCTTTAAGCTTAGCCAAAATCTTTGGGTTGTTTTTCAAAGCCAAAGAAATTTGACCAGCAGAATCTAACTTTCCGTTCTCAACGTCTTTGCGAACGCCATCTATGATGACAGCATCGATCGAAAAATCGCTAACCGCAGCAGCATGCACAACTGCATCGTAGCGATCTCCACTCAAAAGACTTTTCAGTGAAGCATCAAGTTCAACAAAGCTTACGTATGGTACAAGACTCATGCTCGATCTAGCTTCTGGCAGAACACTTTCACCCGCGTGAACAAAAGTAACCTGATGACCATGGGCATAGAGCTCGTCGGCAATCGCAGCTCCTGTTTTTCCAGTGCTGGTATTTGCCAAAGTGCGAACGCCATCGATTGATTCGCGCGTTCCCCCAGAGGTTACAAGTACTTTAAGTGACTGCGATGGTGTCGAGTAAGCCGGAGCATGCGCGAGAATTTTATTAAGGATAATATCTGGATCTAAAAGTTTTCCTTCGCCAACATCACCGCAAGCAAGTGTTCCGCTCGCAGTTTCAAGAATTTCAATACCCCAATCACGAAGCTTCGTTAGGGAAGCGCGCGT
>JANOUF010000387.1:0-8623 GCA_031416685.1 Bdellovibrionales bacterium | reverse complement strand
CAACGTTTCATCTGACGTAGTGGATGCATTAAGCGCACGCGTTCACGAGATGATCATTGAAGCTGCTAATCGCTGCAAAGAAAACGGTCGCAAAACAGTTCGCGGTTACGATTTCTAATCGCGCTTTTCATTACGTTTGCTTTCCTCGGTTGTCCGCGCTTTTACATTGGTACTGTGAGGTCGGTCTTCTTTTTGGTTGCCCGACGGCCCCTTGTTCTCGTACCCAGCGTAATCGCCCTTGAGATCGTCGCGCTCGTGAGCCTTATTCATCGTGCGGTCCATTACCGCACGCTTGTTCTCGTTGTTCATGATGCCCATAAAAAATAACCTCCGGTTGCTACTTAACGCTCTTATTCTATAAGAGGGCTGCAACGCGGAGGCATGATATTATAAATAACTTGGTCTCAACGAAGTGAGGCTGCAGGTCTCCAGATTTTCTGGCGAATCTACTGAGAGCACACTCCAGGAAACGACTGAGTCATCTTGTTGTCGATGACATATTTCTTAACAAGTGGATCGACGTCGTGCGCTTCACCGTCTTTTGGAAGCGGATTAAGCACAAGCAATGCTCCCTTATCTTTAAGATTCAAACGCATTTTGCGATAAGCCTCGTTCCCACGAATGACCTGACGAAGACCTGCCGCAAGACTGTCACCGTTACTCAGTGATGTCGCTTCACCACGCGACGGATTTACGAAGTAGTACGGTTCAATCTTTGTTTTTTCTACGGCTTGCGGAGCACAAAGAACTACACCATTGCTTAGCTGGCTAATTTCGTCGGCGTGTTTCTTCATTCCGAAAGAAAGTTTTGGAGTTGCAACTGCGACAGCACACTGACGAACTTTTGCTTTGATCGCCAAGTTTACTGAAAGCACACCTACGGCTGTTGTCGATGCTCCAGTAACGTTGGTCGCTATTTTTTCCTCAACCGTATGGACGCTTCCGTAGAACCATTCAGCACCAGTGCCGGCCGAAACACCCATGTTTACTTTCGCCGTTAGCGGAATGCCGAATATAGCTCCGCTGACACCATCTTTACCCGTGCCTGCCTCAAGTCCAACGGATGCTTCAGTCTTAGCTGTGCGCCACCATTTATCAGTCTTCGTATTCGTTTTTGTTTCAGCTAACCCATAGCTAGTTTCAATAACAAACGTCTCAAGGTTCGTTCCAACCTGAACTGGTTGACCTTTGACTTCCTCAACAAATTCCTGCATCTGAACACCTAAGTGTTTTGCAGGATTATTCGCGCACGCTTCAAAAGCTTTCTTTTGGAGCGCTTCTTGTTCTTTAGTGATCCAGCCATTGTCGATCCGAGCAAAGCGGTAAACTTCGAAGCAAAGCATTTTGCCGACTTTGTTAAATGCCTTCGAATTTTTTCCTTCGATGATAACGGACTGAAGTTCCGCAGTCGAAATCACGGCCTTGCGCTCCCCGTGAAAAAATCCTGGCGCTTCAGTCATGGTCATTTTGCCGAATGCCAACTGACGAAATCCTGAAGTTTTCTTGTAAAGCCCAAGTGGACTATCGTCTTCTTTCAACTGAACAACAGACTCTGGCTTCATTCCAGCCTTCGTTTTTTGCTTTGATTCAGCGTTTTTCTTAGCCTCTACGTTTCTTGTCAGTTTTGATTCGAGACCTTCTTCTTGCTTTTGCACTTCGTCTTCTGACGATCTCACCATTTGCAACTGAATAACATCCGGAGATTTCTGTGAGCGAACCATGCCATAAGTCCACGTCGGATGCATTTCACTCTCTGCTGAGAGGCGAACAAAGGTAAGTAAACGCGATGCTGCCATGTCAGCTGCTACATCGGCTGGAACCATAACTTCGAAATCACTCGAGATCTTACCTTTAGAATCGATGCTGAAATCCTTAGTTACTTGTGCAACCAACGGAACATTTTCAGCGATCAGTTCGTCAACATTCTTGCCCAGGTTCGCTCTGCTCGTACGAAACACAAGAAGATCTACTTTCAACGTGCCGGCACTAGGATTTTCCACGACATATGCGCCGTCCGCGTCTTTTCTTAGAATCTTGGGCTCGAGCTTCACTAAGTATTTTTGCGAGACCTTTACCGATAAGTGTTTATCGACGTCCCAATCAGCATGGTGAACTTCATCAAGCTCAAGACCCATCGATTCAATGTCGATCCTTGCCGCGACACCATTACCGACGAGCTTTGAATTGAATCCAACGCGTTGCTTTGAAACTACAACGCGATTAGGCTGCGACAGCTCAAGGTTATCAACTTCGCCGCTCCACGGATTCATCGCAAGAGTTACAACTTTGCTTCCATTGTGAATTTCCTGCGCAGAGAACGTTCTACGAACTTGGAAAGACCCAGCTTGCTCGAGATATGTGAACGGATGCGTTTCATCCCAGAACATACAGCCATCTTGATTGGTGCGTGCTGTACGACTCATACCCTCTTCGTCGGTAACTGAGAAATTCAATCCCGAAAGTGCAGTCCCGAGGTGGACATCTTTTAAACATGCTTTCATCGAAAAAGTGCGTTGCTTCGGTAAATTCCAATTGTCACGAGCAGCACCTACAGCACTTTTTTCGACAACGACTGTATCGACGACGAATGTCGTATCACTCGCAGCCTGCTTCGTCTTCATGTCCCCTTTGCAACCAGTCAGTGCCGCAGTTAAAAGCGCAGCAACGAGAGCAAAATTTGTTTTAGAGGATGTCATAAGTCGTCTCCACCGTCATAAGGTAAGTCGTACGGTCTGATTGATAAGGCGTATCTACGATTTCATTAGCTTGGTACCAGTTCGCACCGAGAGTGATGTCTTCTTCGATGAGCTTCATTTTCAAATGTGCCGACTGACCTTGACGATTCGTGAAGCTGTTGAGCGGATTCGTATAGCTTGCTGGCATTACGTCTGATTCTAGGTAAAAGCGAGTGTACGTTGCTTTTACTTCAACGTTTCCAACTGTAACTGTCGGACCTACGCTCGCAGAGTATCCTGAGTTTGAACCTGCGGTACCTTTAGTGTTGATAATGCGTGAGCCGCTGGCCATAAGCTCGAGACCTTTGAACAATTGCAGTTGGGCTTTCGTGCCGTATTCATATCCGCCAAAATCGCTAGCGAAGCGAGCTGAGTCGCCTGATCCCACAACCGTGTTGCCGTAGAACACATTGTCTTTTGCAGAGGTTAAATTCATTCCGCTCAAATTGAAATGCGAGCCGTCGACCTTTAGGTCGAGTGCTGAACCTTCTTTTATGTCGCCAATTTTTAGCGAAATAGTTTCGACAGTCATCGCCGCACCTTTTGCCGATTCGGTACGAAGCTTCTGCGCATCTACTGCAGGTGCAACTTGATTTGCGGAGAACGTGACATCGATTGGACCAGCTTTGAAATTTAATTTCTCTGCAATCCCTGGCAAGCCACCAGGATAGAAAGCTGAATTCATCGAAGCTAGTTCTGTGTTCACTAGCCCGCCGCTCAACGTAAGCGACGGTGAAGGCTTGAGATGAACTGCTGCTATGTCGATATAGATCTTGCTAGGTGCCTTACCTTCTTCATTGTAGAAGTTCGAATTGTTTCCGCTTGTCAAAAACGCACCGACAACAACTTCGCCAGAAAGTTTTTTTGCGAGCTTCATGTCAACGCTCATCTCAAAAACTCCGCCGGCGTAATTGCTTTTCATGTATTCGTCAGACATTTCTCTCGTACGAAGCTGCGTGAGAAGTTTAAGTCCGACTTCTTTTTTCTTTTTCTCTTTTTTGACGGTTGCTTCAGGAACTTGAATTGAAACGGTATTGGGCGACGAAATTTTCCGCGACGAAACCTTTGCGCTGACTTTCCCGGCCTGGTTTTGTGCAAGGGATGGCAAACCAACCAGGCTCATTGATAGCGTAATTGAAAGCAGTCGTTTCAAAACTCACCTCAGAAAACACGAGTATTATCAGGCTTATTACATGCCGCGGCATATTTCTTACCACGTCTTACGCTCGCCCACAATTTAGGCAGCAGGGATGAATTTTTTTCAGGAGAGTTTTCATGGTACCGTGAAAGGAGCACATACTTATTTAGTTGCCCCTTGATTTGGGAGGATCTGGTGACCGAAGTCAGAAAACGTCCGTCGTTGTTTAAACGCCAACTTCTTGTCGACAAGAAAATGCAGTTTGCCATCATCGTATATTCGATGCTGGTCGCACTGATCACGATCCTGTTCATGGCGGTTTTCATACTGATCTTGCAAAACGTAAATATTCACTTCGACGGTAGCGGCTCCGGCTCTGCCGCGAATTTCTTAGTCTTGTTTGGGCTGTGGGCGGGCGCGATGTCGGTGCTCACATTCTTAGGCGTGTTTGTTACGAACAAAACTGCGGGCCCAATTTATCGTCTTCGCAAAAACATGCAGCAAGTTGCTGACGGCGGAGAAGTTGAAAATGTTGTTTTCCGTAAAGGCGATCACTTTCTTGATATCGCCGATGATTACAACCGCGTCCTCGATCGCCTCCGTAAAGCAGAGGGAAAGTAACAAAAAGGCCAACAATAAAAACCGTCAGACATTGAGACACTGTCTCGGCTTGAGCCGAGAGTGTTAATAAGTTCGTCAAAAACTCGAGCCATTCATAAGTCCAGCCGAATAGATAAGTAAGCGAAAGCACCGCAAAAGCTTTATTGCACGTCGTATCAGCTTTGCGGAACCCGGGAGGGTCTTATGATTCGGTCGAACTCTGACCGCCTACTCGATCTCAAAGGCATTTGCCTTATGGCATTCGTCTTTATCCCAACTAATCTGCTTTTGCTGTCCACCACATTTATAACTCAAACGTCAGAATCCACTCCGGAATTTATCAATCACACCGCACGCAGATCACACGCTGTTGAGATCCTAGGTCACAAGGCCGCAAGACTTGCAGGCGCTAACAACCATTGGGTTCCTGGTGCGATGGAGTCGTACATCCAAATGCAACTTCGTACGTCTTTGCCAAATGCGGATAAAGAAAAGGCAACTGAGATTGCTAGCGCAATCGTTCGCGAAGCAAAAGCGCACGACTTCGATCCACTTTTTGTATTGGCTGTGATTAAGCGCGAAAGCGGCTTTAATCCACGGGCCCTAGGCGGACATGGTGAGATCGGCATGATGCAAATCAAGCCTTCAACTGCTCGTTGGATTTCCGAGAAGTTTGGAATGCAATGGAAGAGTGACGAATCACTGTTTGATCCGATCCTGAACATTCAAATCTCAACCACGTACCTTGCACATTTGCGTGAATCATTTAACGGGCGCGCAGCGTACTACGTTGCCGCTTACAACATGGGTCCAAATCGTGTTCGCGCGTTGATGAATGAAAATGTTATTCCAGAAATCTACGCAGGCGATGTGATCGGTAACTACCGCAGCTACTATCGCAAAATCGATTCAGGTCGCAAAATGGCCGGCAGATTCACAATCTCGATGGTCCAAAGCTCTCGTGGTCTGGCCTTTCGTCAGATCACGAACTAATTCCGGTTTTATCTCGAGAAGCACCATGCCAGAATTGAAGCACCATGACAGAAATCAGACCGCCTACGCTCTACGAAAAGCTTCTTCGTAAATTTTCGATCATCACTCAGATCGTTTCACTCATACCGATCTACACTTTGTTTATCGGTCTGATCTCAATTGCTCTCGTACCAGCTATCCTGTTCTACCAGCAGGCAGACGCTTGGAGCAGCGACCTAACGGGCATTAAGCGCGCAAGTGTACTCGGCTTCGCCGTGGGCATTGGCTACCTTATTTATGGTTTTACCCTCTTGGTCGTTGCGCCAGCTGCAAATTTCGTTTTGCGCGCAAACCTTAAAGCATGGCGCGGCCAATATTTTTCAGGCGCTGCAGTTCGTTGGTATATTCACAACGGACTTACATACATCGTTCGCTATACGTTTCTCGAATTCATTACGCCCACGCCAATGTGCATTTGGTTCTACAGAATGATGGGAATGAAACTCGGTCGTGGCGTTCAAATCAATACGACGAATATTTCAGATCCATCGCTCATCGAAATGGGTGACAAGGTCACTATCGGTGGCTCAGCGACAATCGTCGGTCATTACGGTCAGCACGGCTACTTGGTGTTGGCACCGGTAAAAATCGGTAAGGGTGCGACGATCGGTTTACGAGCGATTATCATGGGCGGCGCGGAGATTGGCGAAGGCGCTAAGATTATGGCAAACTCAGTCGTGCTTCCAAAGATGCGTATTCCTGCCGGAGAAACCTGGGCAGGAATTCCTGCGCAAAAAATTGATACGAAGCTAATTGATTTCGGCGATTCGCCACTGTCTGCACCCGCTACGTCGTCAACTCATGCAGCCAACGAGTAACTCTGCTTCTTTTGAAAATTATTTCTTAAGCGCAGCCTCTACGGCGTCGACTAAAACCTCGGTTAAAAGTTCGACGTCATCAGATTTTAAGTTCGTAAACCACTGCCCTTGCGGATAAAGAACAGCAGCGATCCCGTCCTCGCAATGCCCAAGACATCCGGAGTTATTCACGCGAACGCGACCTGCCCAACCGCGAGCGGGATCTTTTGAGATTTTCTTAAGCGAATCGCGTAACGCAGCGGCATCCCTTGCGGCACAACATGGCTTACCCTGTTTTTCGTTGGTGCAAATAAATAAGTGTGCGTCCAATTTCATGTCCATTTTAAAAACCTCTAAACTTTTTCAAAAAAACTTTAATAGCTCGCAGTTGTCCCGTCACTCGTGCTGTGAAGCTCTTGCAAGATTGCGCGAGCTGGGCCCACTTTGTAAATCGCGCCGTCTTTTAGCCACAAAATCCTATCACACGCTTCAAGCGTCGTAAGCCTGTGCGCAATGATTAATTGTGTTCGCTCGCTAAAAAACTCATTGGTTGCCCGAACCAAAATTTCTTCGCTTTGTGGATCGATAGCGCTTGTTGCCTCATCTAATACCACGACTGGTGCATCTTGAAGCAAGCATCTTGCCATACACAGTAACTGACGCTCGCCTAGAGAGAGATTACGCCCTCGTTCTTCAATTCTCATCTCAAGCCCATCCATGTGCGAATCCAGCCACTCAAGCAAATCAACTTTCCCTAAAACTTCTCGTAACGAATTCTCATCGCAGTCCTTTCCCAGAGAAAGGTTCTCACGCAAGGACCCTCGAAATAGTGTCGGGTCTTGCGAAATAAAAGCGATCGCCTGCCGAAACGTAGAGAGATCCACCTCATCCTCTTTTAGAGGATATGAAGCTTCGATTCGCGGAGCGAAGCCATCAATGAGAATTTTTCCGCTTTCAATTGGATAGAGATGAAAAAGCGCCTGAATTAAACTTGATTTGCCGCTACCAGTTCGTCCGACTATTCCTAACCGCTCACCTGGCTCGACCACGAAGTTGATACTATTCAGCACCAGCGGTAGGTCGCTGTTATAACGGAAATTGAGATTCTCAAATTGAACTCGCGCATTTCGCTTACCTAAATACGGTGTCTTCACTTCTTTGTGTATGGAAGCCTTCGGATGTTTTGTCTGAAAGACCGCACTCGCGGGTAAACTTAACCCTGGCTCGAGATCCATTCGCAGATAATGATCAAGCCTTTCGACACCCGTCATTGCCTCTTCAAATTGCGACATCCATTCAAAAAACATCTGGATACTGACCGTGGACAAAACGATGAACGTAAATGCGACGCCCACTGAGCCGACGCTCACTAACCCGTTTTGTACGAGATGGATGGCAGCCAAGCCTGTACACAAAAGCAAGAAAGCCGATAGCGCGTTCATTTGATACGAGAACTGCAAGCTCGCCTTGTAGGTCCGCCGTCTTCGATCGAGAAAATTATTATTGAGCTTTTGGAAACGCTCAACGAACGAGTTTTGCCTCGAAAAAACTCGGATTGTACTTGCACCTTGAGTCGTTTCAGAAAAATGCGCAATCGATGGTCCCCGCGCGGAGGAAAGCTCACGACGTTCCTCTCGCAACCGCTCGCGATTTAGTTTCCAAACACAAAAATTTAAAAAACCAGTGAGAATCACAAGCGGCCAATACCAAACACTGGCGACACCAATAAGTATGAACATCGCAATCAAGTCAAAAATGATCACGCCGTATTCCGCAAGTGGACCACCAAACAAGCGAAACACATTCCCGTAATCGTTAGAAAAGCGTGTGACGATAGCGCCGACGGGAGTGACGTCGAAGAATCGGATCGGCAGCCGGCTTGTGCGCAACGTGACCTCGTCGTAGAGGAGGCTTACGGCTTGGGCGCTGATTCGTGAAAACAAGATTCTAAACATCGTTGTAAGAACAAAGCCGCTCACAGTAATTGCGAGTAGGAGCCAAACAAAATCCTGGTTAGAAAAAGTTTGCAGCCAACTCGGAAGTGGCTTGCAGACCTGCGGTGCTTTGCAAAACGAATCCACCCAATATCCAACGACGTTGGCGTTGAGTAGAAGTAGCGTCCGCCCCACAAAACCCATTAGCGCCAGTCCCGCAATCGGGAGCAAGAAGCGACCATAGGCGAAACGCAAAGTTTCAAGAACAGTCGGCGAATATTTTCCGGAGAATTTCGTGTCAGCTTTCTGCACTTAAATCCTCCGGCGTGGTTAAGTCATTTGGGACAGGAATATCGACTGCGACATCTTCTTTTGCTTTCTTTTCAG
>JANOUF010000386.1:0-2354 GCA_031416685.1 Bdellovibrionales bacterium | reverse complement strand
CCTGTGGCGTTGCAGTATTCATTGTACGAAGTTCCGCAATATTGATTGGAGCAAGTAGTTGCATTATTAGTCGCAATTGCAGCATCCGTGTCAGCACTGCCTACGCACACATCTAATCGAGCTTTGATAGAAGTAGCTCGTCCGGCGTTTGGAGAGCGAACTGTTGTGCTCACATATCCCCAGAAAAGATCGTTCATCGCCGGGGCAAATGCAGATTCTAAACCGGCACCTGTTCCTTTGATATTTTCGCTAGTAGGTTCGTCGCGATATCCAGGAGGTGGCGGACAGTTCTGTCTATCTTTCACGCAGCATTTTTTATTAGTCGCCGTCGTTCCGTAATATGACGCAAAATTTCCGCAACTTGAGCTTGTCGTTAGAAACCATAAATAGCAGCCGGCCAATTCTTGGCAGGTAGCATCGCTTGCCGTGTCAGCGCAAGTTTTTGCGCTGACGTCAGCAGTAATCGCAGTAGTAGCCATGCAATCGTCGTAGCCAGCATTTGCGTTGGATGTAAACGTGGTGATGGACGCCACAACTAATGACACGAACAAGAAAATCTTCATAATCCCCCCATGGATTTAGATTGGTTGTTAAATACTTGCTAAATAAAAAAGCGTTAGTGACTATGAGGAACCAAAAGTGGGTTTAAGAACACTGAAATTCGCTTTTGACGCTTGAAAACCGATGGCGAGATACGGGGAAGCTTGTGACTCCACTTAAATTCGACATTAAGATGGCTGAAAGTTTTCGTGATGTGCTGGTTGCAGAGTTCGAGCGTCGTAAAGAACGTCGCTCTGCGTATTCTTTGCGCGCCTACGCCCGCGACTTAGGTGTGAAGCCGACCTCACTCAGCGGAATTTTTAAAGGTCGCGATGGAATTTCCAGAACAACAGCTGAAGAAATCGCAAAACGCCTGTCCATGTCTGCAGAACAATCAGCATACTTTCTTGATCTTGTTGAGAGTCAGCATTCAAGAACTGCGCTTGGCCGGGAGCAGGCAAAAAAACGATTGCAGGCGTACCATAAGAAAATTTGTTTCGAGGAGTTAAAGGGAAATACTTCATCGTTGTTCGATGAATGGTATTACACCGCCGTTCTCGAACTGATCACTCTTAATCACGGTAATGTCGACATTGAGCGTTTTGCCAAGAGTTTGAAGATCTCGAGATCCGAAGTGAAGAAGGCTCTCGTTTCGCTCGAGAATCTCGGAACAATATCAGCGAGTGCCGATAGATTCGTTCGCAACAAATTTTTTCTAAAAGCAAAGAGTGCGACTCCTAGCACGACCTTAAGAAAGTTCCATAAGCAGTTGCTGAAAATGGGTAGTCAAGCCATTGATGATCAATCGATCGAAGAACGAAAAATGCTGAACTCGATAATATCTGTCGATAAGCGTCGACTTAACGAAGCTCGCGATTGGCTTACAAAAATGCACGAAGAGTTTATGAGCGAGTTTGCGACCTCAGAGAATGCAACTTCTGTTTATGGATTTGGTTTGCAGCTTTTTAAAATCGCAGAGGAACAAAAATGACGAAAGTGTTGTGGGTTTTATTCGCATTTCTTCTCCCAATGGTTGCGCTCGCGGGCGGCGGCTCCACTGCTGAAGACGGCGGCCACGGTGTTGTTTGTGAGCGTCCCTCCTCGTCGATTCCGAGAACGATCGACGTGCAAGTTGAGATTCTTGATCTATACGAAGCAAGAAAGCTTTACGGCCCTGCTCATTGGAAAAATAAGTGGCTGATTTCTCACGACGTGGACAATCGCTTACTGAAATCAGCATGTCATGAGCTTAAGGAACGAAAGCTCGCGTTGATGAAGCTTCTTAGTATAGATGCAGAGTTGCAGGCTGCATTCGATGATGCATGTGAAATCGCGGCCAC
This sequence comes from Bdellovibrionales bacterium, assembly GCA_031416685.1. Lineage (GTDB taxonomy): Bacteria > Bdellovibrionota > Bdellovibrionia > Bdellovibrionales > JAMPXM01 > JANOUF01. Next base: position 474 of record JANOUF010000386.1, on the reverse strand, counting down.
TGCTAAAATCGGGCAGCATCTCAGCTTAACTGACGATTCCGGCGAACTGATGGTGAAGATTCCGCATGCTTGCAAAGTTAAACAATTCGCCGTTTACAAACGCACTGACGATCGTTTTTCAGTGTCCGTAGACGCGCGATACATTCGACATTTCACTGAGCTTGAACTTGCGGCACTTCTCCTCCACGAGTCACTTCACACGAGCTTTCCGCGCGGCTCCACGGTCGCAATCCGCCAGTTCGTGATGTATGCGATGGCGAGCCGTCGTTTTCAAAAGGCGAATCTAGCGCCGGCGCAAATTATTGCGGGCTGCAGATGTGAAGTCGACAAACGAGCCTTTGTCAGTCCCTAAGTGTTTGCAGTTTTTTTGTTCAATGGATTTTGCTGCAAACCGCAGCTTTTGAATCCTGTGAACAGATCCAAGTTTTAAGCTGCTCATTTTCGCTTTTGAGCTCCTGAACCGCCTTAGTCAGG
>JANOUF010000385.1:0-4561 GCA_031416685.1 Bdellovibrionales bacterium | reverse complement strand
ATTAAGAACTCCCGTAGTTGGATTTGCTAAAAAAATCCACGCAATCGCACCGATGTAAGGCGGAATAGCGAACGGCAAACAAAGCCACGAGCGAAAGCGGTTTGCTTGCGGAAAATCACTCCGCGTGAGCAGCCAAGCGAGTGGCACACCGATGATCATACAAGCCAAAGTAACCGTGGAGCTTACGATTAAAGTATTTAGTACGGCTTTTCTCGTTGAAGGAGAGGCCAAAACTTCTTTGTAAGGAGTCAGCGAAAATGCACCATCAGTTCCCGAGAAGATAACCTTCTCAAGTAAAATTAAAAACGGGTCCACGCAGAAAACAAAAAGAATACCCACAGCCGCCGCTAGAAGCAGAAACTGTGGAGTCATCATTTTCTTAAAGTGCCGCTGAACCATTCTCTACTTTCTAGAACATAATATTTGTGAACTCTTCTTTGATCGCTTCGCGATTCTTCATGAGCTCTTGCACCAATTCCGGAGACCACTTTTGCGCCTTCAATGACAACTCAGAAAACGGTGGTGCACCCTTAGGAGCTTCGATCCGAGGGACAGCCGCATACATAAATGAGCGAGTCATTGCAGCTTGACCGTCATCACTGAAAAACCAGTCGGCAACTTTTTCTGCCGCCTCGCGAGACACTGCTTTTTTAATAATTGCCAAGCTGTTGCTTTGAAGTACAACGCCGTCATCTGGATAAATCACTTTAATTTTTGAATCTGCTTTTAAACGCAAAACGTTTTCAAGTAAAACCCATCCGACGGGACGCTCTTTCGTTTGTACTCGTCGAATGACCGAACTGTTACCGCCCTCAGAAATGACACCGTTGGCGTGAAGCTTCTTGAAATAATCCCAGCCGTAAGCTTTCTGTAAAAACGCGACCGTCGTAAAATTTGTTCCGCTAGAAAGGGGACTGCCTGTGCAAAATTTATTCTTCCATTTCGGCTCAGTCATTTCTTTAAAGGTTTTCGGTGCATCTTCGGGCTTTACCGCATCCGAATTGTAAATCATCACCATGACCGGGATGCTGACAGCCGAGTAGAAGCCATCTTTGTTTTTCATAACTTCAGTGACCTGATCGACACCCTTTGGAAGGTACTTATGGAAGCGGCCGGCTTGCGCCATTTCCTCAAACCAAAATCGATCAGAAAACACCACGAGATCGGCTTTCGTCCCGCCAGCTAATTCTTCGGCACTCACTTTTGCTGCGACTTCTTCTGATCCTGCTTGAAAAAACTGAACTGTGTGATCAGGGAAAAGGGCTGCTAGGCGAGGTTGGACATCCGAAACTGTGTCTTTATACAAAGAGGTGTAAATCCAAAGTTCAGGTTTCATTGGTTTCTTCGTACAGCCAGGTAACACGCAAAGTAAAAGCGCGATTACAACCGCAGCCCTTGGCTTCGTGTAAATGTATACCCAAAGAATTAAGAGCAGTTGCAACGGTAAACGCAGAAGCAGTACCCACTTCGGAACATTATCGTAGCCCGCGCCGTCAGTTTGAAACATGTAGAGATTAGCTGGAAAAATCGCGATCAAGAGCAGAATCAATCCCCAAGCAGCAAGGCTTCTTGTTTTGCGGATCACAAGAAGAAATCCAAGCGCGATTTCAGCGGCGCCACTCAAATAGATGAGCGGACCATGAAACGGCAAATAAGGCGGCATCATTGCCACATAGAATTGAGGGTTAATAAAGTGTTGCAGGCCTGCGAAAATAAAACCTGCTGATAGAATCCAAACACCTAATTGCCAAAAATTGAATCGGAGCCAAATGTTTTTTAACATTAGAAGTTGTATCCGCCGCCCGTAAGCAAAGTGAAAATCTGCGCATTCTTTTCTATGAGTTGCAAGGCATCGCCAACTTGCTGCGAACTAAAGCCGCGACCACCGGAGTAGTATCCGCCTATGGTGAACCAAGTTTTATTGTTGGTGTTCACCGAGAAGTTCGTCGACCAGCCCCACATATCGATGTGGTCCCCGTGACGAAGTCCGCCTTCGACCGAAGCCTGCGGGTGGGACGAGAAATTTGTGTACGCGCCCATACGCCATCTCAGCCAATCATCAATATAGTATTCGGCGCCTAAAGCAAAATTAGTAACGGGCTTATGAGTGATCGCATCAGCAGCAATGCCACTAACATCTAAGTCGCGATAATTTTCGCGGCCATAATAATGCACATCGAAACTAAACGTTCTGTTTTTCGGAACTTCGTAAGCGATGCCTAATCCAAGCCTACTTGGAATTCGTGTTTCCGATTTCAATGCTTGCATTGATATGACGTCGTTATTGTAAGGCAAAGTCGTTACGCGAGAGCGGTAGTAGGCGCCGTTACTGGAGATCTCAATTGACGGAAACCGAAACGTCACTCCCGTCTGCCATCGCTCACCAATCGATTGTTGATATCCAAGAACATAAACTAACGAGTTGTTCGTTAAATTTTTCTCTTCAGTTGTGATAATGGCGCTGATCGCACCATTATAGAGCGCATCGCTTACAGATCGGTCGAGCGATCGGGCCGTGTAGTATGCGGTTAAGCCTGCTGAACTTGTTGGAGTTAAACGAACGGAAAATCCGCTGCCGATCCAAAGAGATTCATCTGTATAGCGAAGAAACGTGCTCGTCTCATTGGTCGCTCGCACTTCGCCAGAAAAATAATCAAAATCAGGTTCAACGATCGACAAGCCCAAAGCAAATTTTCCAAAATTCACAACCGAACCGCTAGCAGTCGGCAAACCCTTAAAAAAACCGCGGTTAATTCGAAGTGGGGCCGTGTCGTAATCTTCTTGGGCGCCGTATCTGGTGTCGTATTTATTATAGACGCTAACGCTTGCCGAAAGGCTCGCGCCCTTCATTCGAATCATCGACGCCGGGTTGTAGAACGCAGCTGCCGATGTATCGCCTGTTAGGGCCGTGAAAGCGCCGCCCATTCCTGCCGCACGGTCGCCAATGAGAATAGTGTTGTAGTTCGAAAACGCAGCATGAGCACCGCAAAAAAAGGCAGTTTGGCTTAGGAAAATACCCAGTATCTGGACGCTCAAGCGGCAGGTGTTTCGCATTTGCCGCTGATCCTACCCATGGGCCTAGACAGCTGTCTAGCGACTAGGCTACGCTTCTCTCATGCAAATCACTCCGGATCGTATTCAGCTTGTCTTGATAGGCTTTTTGCCGTTTTTGTTTGCGCTTAGTTTCCATGAGTTCGCGCATGGTTGGATGGCAAAACGTAGAGGCGATCGAACAGCGGAGATGATGGGCCGACTGACCCTGAATCCGATGGCGCATGCTGATCCTATTGGCACTTTTATGCTGCCGATTTTTTCGATGCTGACTGGTTTGCCGATGTTCGGGTGGGCAAAGCCTGTTCCTGTGAATGAGCGAAATCTAAAAAATCCGCGAAAAGACATGTTCTGGGTTGCGGCCGCTGGCCCACTTAGCAACGTTTTGCTCGCAGTTGTTGCGGCCCTTTTTATGTATGTCTTCCGGGTTGTTGTAATCTCAGATGCGCCAACTCAAACTCACTTCACGATCTGGAAAATGCTCTCGATATTCGTGCAAATCAATTTGATCCTGGCGTTGTTCAACATGATTCCGATTCACCCACTCGACGGTGGAAAAGTGCTCGCGCGCTTTTTACCAGAGCGACTCAATCAAAAGCTTGAGGGCGCACAGGCGATGAGCAGTATCGTCTTGTTACTACTTCTCTTTACCGGACTGTTTTCAGTCATCTTGCGGCCAGCAATTTTCCTAGCTGACTATATGATTTTCTACGCCGGAGGCGGGCTTGGCTGAGGGAAGCGCGTCGGGGGGCGCAGCCGCTCCAGTCAAAACTCCAGAAAAAACGCCCGGCAAAATTCGGGTCATGAGTGGGATCCGAACCACTGCAAGACTTCACATCGGCAACTATTTCGGCATGCTTAAAAACGCAGTCGCACTCCAAGATGAAGCCATTTGCTTTTATGGAATGATGGACTGGCACGCGATGACCACCTCCTACAAAACTCCAAAAGAGGTGCGCGGGTTTGCCCGTGAAGTTTACGCCGAGTGCCTCGCGTGGGGTCTCGATCCAGAAAAAAGCACGATCTTTATTCAAAGCATGGTGCCCGAGCACGTTGAGCTCTTTATGTATTTCGTAAGCCTCACTCCAGTCGGATGGCTCGAGCGAGTGCCCACTTGGAAGGACGCAGAGGAAGAGGCAAAAGCAAACGATACCCACAACTTAGGGCGCTTTGCTTATCCTGTTCTTCAGGCGGCTGATATCGCCCTATACCGGGGTACGCATGTGCCTGTCGGGCAAGATCAAGTCGCGCACTTAGAAATCACTCGCGAAATCATTCGCCGCTTTAATCATTTATATAAAGCGAAGCTCCCAGAGCCAAAACCGCTTCTCACCCAAACACCAACAATTATGGGTGGTGATGGTCGGAAGATGTCGAAGTCCTATGGCAACGTTTTCAACCTCACTCAGGATGAAAAAGAGCTTCAACACACAGTGAAAATGATGACGACCGACCCGAAGCGTGTTCGTAGAGAAGACCCGGGTACTCCTGAAATTTGCCCGGTATTTGG
>JANOUF010000384.1:0-5003 GCA_031416685.1 Bdellovibrionales bacterium | reverse complement strand
GACATTCCTGAACGGTAGCTATACAACCCAGTTCATCGAGAAAGAAGTCGTCGGCAGCATGAAGAAGCTTTTCATGTTTGTGGATGAGCATTTGTTCTTGGTCACGGCCGCTCTCGAAGCTTATCAAGATTCAAAAACTCGTGATGTTTCTCAATACACCGTTGCCAGCCGCTGGAAACAGTTCGGCCGCGCGAAACAGATGAGGACTTAACATGTATTTCCAAGCTGAATCCGACAGTAAAAAATACGAAATCACCGTTAACGAACTACGCGAAGGTTGGAAAATCTCTCTGAAGCCGGAAGAGGGCGACTGGATCCATTATGAATTTTCGAAAACTGACTATCAATACATGGATGATACGATCAGTTTCTTGTTCAAGAACACATCGTACTTGCTCGATGTGACTAACCAAGGTGTGGATTATACCGTTTACGCTCGTGGCGCTTTTCGTACAGTGAAGTTGTATAATGAAGAGAAGATCCTACACGAAAGCTTAAAAGGTGTAGGCGCACTTTCAAGTGGCGACACTATGAATTCCGAAATGCCGGGCAAGATCGTGAAAGTTTTTGTAAAAGACGGCGATGAAGTGAAGGCCGGCCAGCCGCTTCTCATTATGGAAGCCATGAAAATGGAAAACGAGATGCGCGTTGGTCACGACGTAAAAGTTAAGCAGGTCCTTGTCAAACAAGGCGAGAACGTCGAGGCCAATACCACTCTCATAACGTTTGAAAAAAATGCGAAAAAGTAAATTTCAGAACTCGAGTTCGATTGAGTTAAAGCCGTTCTACACCAAAGACGATGTAAATCTCGAAGGTGTCGCGACGGAGCCGGGAGAGTTCCCATTCGTCCGCGGCGTTCAAGAGACGATGTATCGCGGCCAGCTGTGGACAATGCGACAGTACGCGGGCTTCGGTTCGGCGAAAGAAAGTAACAAGCGTTACCGATTGCTTCTCGATCGCGGGACTACCGGTCTCAGCCTCGCTTTCGATTTGCCGACACAAATGGGTTACGACTCCGACCACATCATGGCGACTGGTGAAGTCGGTAAAGTGGGCGTCGCAATCAGCTCTATAGAAGACATGGAAACGCTTTTCGACAGTATTCCTCTCGAAAAAGTGTCGACTTCAATGACGATTAATTCAACGGCCGGGATTTTGCTCGCGCTATACGCGGCCGTAGCCCGTCGTCGTGGTATTCCATTCAAAGAGCTTCGCGGGACAATTCAAAATGACTTATTGAAGGAATATATTGCGCGCGGAACTTATATTTATCCTCCCCGCCCGTCGTTGAGAGTCATCACTGATATTTTTGCCTATTGTAATAACAATATTCCGCAGTGGAATACGATTTCGATTTCGGGTTACAACATTCGCGAGGCTGGCTCGACCGCCGTGCAAGAACTCGCGTTTACTTTGGCCAACGGAATGACCTACGTTCAAGCCGCGGTCGATAAAGGGCTCGATGTAGACAAATTTGCCGGACGCCTTAGCTTCTTCTTCAATGTGCACAATAATTTTTTCGAAGAAGTTGCGAAATTTCGAGCGGCACGACGGATGTGGGCGAAAATAATGCGCGATAAGTTCGGTGCGAAAGATCCAAAGGCTTTGAAGCTCCGATTCCATTCGCAAACTGCTGGAGTAACGCTCACAGCTCAGCAACCTGAGAATAATATCGCCCGCGTAACGATTCAAGCGTTGGCATCCGTACTTGGCGGAACGCAGAGCTTGCATACCAATTCCATGGACGAAGCGTTGGGTTTACCGACCGAAAAAGCAGCAACGATCGCAATTCGCACTCAACAAATTATTGCGCACGAGTCGGGAGTTGCCGATGTGATTGATCCGCTAGCCGGTTCTTTTTACGTCGAATCATTAACTGATGAAATTGAGAAGCGGGCTTTTGCCTACATCGATCGAATTGATGCACTTGGTGGAGTTGTTAAATGCGTCGAGAGCGGCTGGATGCAAAATGAAATTCAAAATGCCGCCTATCAGTACCAACGAGCGGTTGAGAAAAAAGAAGAAGTTATTGTCGGCGTGAATGAATTCACTTCGGAAGATCGATTCGACACTGAGATCTTAAAAGTAACCGAAGCGGTTTCACAAGATCAAATTAATCGACTGAAAGCCTTCAAGGCCAAACGGGACATGAAAGCTGTGGCGTCGCACCTCGAGAAAATACAAAAGGCAGCAAGCGGCACAGATAATTTAATGCCGCTTTTTATCGAAGCTGTAGATGCAAACGTCACGCTCGGTGAAATTAGCGATGCACTTCGCAAAGTTTTTGGACTTCATAAAGAAACTATCACCATTTAGGAGATCTCATGAAAGCTCTAGTTTTGATGTTACTCGCAACTTTCACACTCAGTACTTTCGCGAATGCGGAAGAAGTTTATAAAATTACCGTTCCCCGTGACAGAACCTATTCGAAACGTGAATTACGCGAGCGCGTTTGGGATTTAGAGCGCGCCGTCTGGCAACTTCAGCAACGGGTGTTTCAGCTAGAGGCCGACGCGGCCAATCCAATGCCGACAAAACCTGAAGAGCCTGATACTTGGATTTGCACCATCAGCGCGATGGGGAAGCCATATGTTGGCACCGGTCCGACTAAAGCTGTAGCCACTGCCAAAGCAACCAAAAGCTGCCAAAGTGCAAAAGATCAGGATTCATTCTTCTGTAAAGATCCGAAGTGCGAACAGTAGTGGTATGAAAACTTGTACGGCATGGTTGGCGTCTCAATTTGAGAATTTCCCTGGAACATGAGGTCCTGACACGCCATTCTTACGTTAAATCGATTCGAGTTAGCGCCGATACTAAAGTATGACTCGCCTGCAATATTTAAGACTATGTTCAATCTTCGGGGCCTTTCTCGTCGGATTCTGGTTACCACTTCGTCTGATTGGTTTTACACCGGCGACATCACTCGAAATCGGATTCGATCTTTTGATTTCGGGCATTTCTGCGATCAACATTTATCTCTATTTCCAAGATGAGTTTCGCAGTTTTCGCAACTGGGCCGACTGGAAAAGCCTGGGCCTTGTTGCCGATATTATTTGCTTAATTCCTCTCTCACTTTTTGCATTTTTAGTATTCGATACATCCGTCACTGCGATTCTGCTTTTTAACTTATTAACCGTACGACACATCCGTCAGGTTAAGCCTTTCCTCGATCATTTCGATTCTTTACAGCCGACAACCTATCGCCTTGTCCCGCTCGTGACCTTGGTTCCGCTCATTGTACACCTGGTGGCTTGTGGCTGGATTGCTCTCGGCGCCGGAAATGCTGGTACCGCGGGCGAACCTTCGATGGTTTACGCGAAAGCAGTTTATTGGACATTCACGACTCTTACGACCGTTGGTTATGGTGACATTACTCCGCAAACAATCGTGCAAATGATGTACGCATGTGCAGCGCAACTTATCGGCGTTGGTGTTTTCGGTTTCATTTTAAGCAACGTTGCCAGCCTACTGAGCCGTTCCGATGCCGCTCGAGAACATCACATGGACAATCTCGACAAGATCGAAACATTCATGCGGACCCATCATATTCCGGTCACTTTACGTTCGCGTATTCGCGCTTACTATCACTACTTGTGGCAGAATAAAAAAGGATACAAAGACAGTTCGCTTCTCGAAGGTCTTCCTCTTAAAATTCAGTCCGAATTATTCATGCACATTAATAAGACCATTATTGAAAAAGTGCCCTTTTTAAAAGGCGCGGATGACGATCTGATCGAAGAATTAATGAACGAACTCGAGGCGCGAATATTTGTGCCTGGCGAGCGTATTTTCAAAATCGACGAGGTCGGAGACGCTCTTTATTTTATTCATAGCGGAAACGTAGGAATTCAAAATAGAGCCGGAGAAAAGCTCGTGACTTTAAGTGACGGCGCTTTCTTTGGAGAAATGGCCTTGGTTACCGACCAAGCACGAAGTGCCACGGCTATCGCAGACACCTTTTGCGACGTCTACGTTTTGCATAAAGAAGCGTTTACCCGCGTGACCAAAGCGCACCCAGCCTTTGGTGCCCATATCGAAGAAGTTGTCCGCCTGCGCAAAGCCAGCTAAGCTTTTCGTAGGGGACCAACATGATTCAACTGCTTGTACTCTTGTTTTGTTTATTTTCGTTCACCGCTTATGCACAAGAAGAAATCTCAGATGATTCGCTTCTCGAGGAGTCCTCGGCTCCAGCAGCGTCCGCAGAGGTGGCGCCGAAGGCAACACCGGCGGTCTCCGCCGCGAAACCTTCTTTTACTTCTGAAGACGAACGCGCAGCCGCTGTTCCCGTAAAAAAGAGAAAAATGCAGAAGAAAATTCGCATGACAAAAAAACCCCGTGCCCGTCGGAGCGCAGGCAAATCGTTTTTTTGGTATGGTTCACTCGGATATGATTTGGGCGGCGATATTAAATTTAGCAAAGTGCAAGTTGAGTCGACTGTGGTACCGGGTTTCACGACCTCCTCCACTTTTAAAACCGGCGGCGCCATTGAAATAGCCGGTGGGTTTTTAAGCATGCGCAAAAATTCATGGGGTTACGGCGCAAACGTCGGTTACCAGCTCAATCGAAAAATTAAGTCGGTTACTATCGAGGGTACAACTGGAGGCGGGGGCAGTAGTATTTCAACGATCTTGCTTCAAGGAAATGGCATTTACCGGACAAACAATTTATTTTTTCCCTTCGGTTTGAATTTCAATCTGCCCTCGTACACAAAAGCGTCTGGCGAACCCGGCACGACAAAAGTGAAAGGGGATATCGGATTGCAGGCCGGAGTGGGATACCTTCCGGCGCCGAGTGGTCTCTTCTACCAAGGAGGAATCACAATGATTGGTATTCAGGCGCAGTCAGATATTGCGACAGAAACCTACACCTATAAAACGGCGTACCTAATGGCGATCGGCGCGAAGGTTGGCTATCTATTTTAAGTTGTGATTGGGGCTTTCGGCCTCGGTTTTAAAATCTTCACGAGAATGATCGAGAGCTCATAGAGAAGTATGAGCGGCGCA
>JANOUF010000383.1:0-3718 GCA_031416685.1 Bdellovibrionales bacterium | reverse complement strand
ATCGTCGACAAGAATGACCATTTTGCCGTTGCGGATATCTTCAATGAGTTCATGAATTGAGTTCATCTTGCTTCTGCTCCTAGTTCAGCTGCGCGAACGATTCCGCGTGCGAACATGTCGACTTCCAAATTTACTTTTTCGCCTGGCTTGATGGCTCCCAAGTTTGTGCGCTTGAGAGTCTCAGGAATGAGGACGTGACTGACGATATCGCCTTCGACCGAATTGATCGTGAGGCTTACGCCATTGACGGCCCAACTTCCTTTTGGCCAAACGAAGCGACTCAACGTCTGCGGAAATTCGATATCCACACGAGTTGATCCTCCTAAATCCTTTACTAGCTTCACTGTTCCGGTCGCATCGACGTGGCCACTAACAACGTGGCCATGAACGCGATCACCAAAACGAAGACTTCGCTCAAGATTCACGGCTTTTCCCTCGAGGGATTCGGCCGTCCATCCTGTAACTTGCAAAGTCTCGGCCCCAAGGGCGAATTGCATGGTGCTTTCATCGAAGCGCTCGACAGTCAGACAAATGCCGTTGGTTGCGACACTGTCGCCGATCGATAAGTCATTGAAAAAACTAGGCTTTTCGACTGTTACGCGAAGTAAGTTTTGGTCCTTTTGGACGGCTTTGATGTTCGTTTGGGCTTCGACGATTCCTGAGAACATAGATTCTGACCAGAGCCTTGAGGGTTAAACACTATACAACGGTGGTACTTTTTCAAGGCTTGGAGTGCGCTCTTGCTATCACGCGAAAGCTTGAAAATGCAAGGAAGCGCGGGGATTTACCCTCGAGATGAAAGCCAATTCTCATAGGTCGCATATGAGCATTTTCAGAGGGAAAAAATGAAAGGAAAGGCCGTTCTAATCATCAGCCTTTTCCCAGCGTACAGCGCCAGTATTAGCATCAAACTCGAATCTCATGCTCCCGCAATTTTTGAGACTTCCAAAGAAATCTCGACAAGCTTTTACAACGCCCAGCTCTCTCATGGCGTTATCAAAACTATTGACCTCAGAAGGAGGCCAACGTGTCGACATATCTACGCTCTTTCCTTCCTGTTGCGCTTTCCGATATCGAACCACTTCAAAATCTCGCTGTAACATTATTTCGGGAACACTGACTCGGCCTTCTATTTTCATATTCTTGCTAGCCGGTGCAACTCCTTTAAGTTTCAACACCATTGGCAGAACTTTTGGGCCGATTATCCTCCCGGTATTTATTCGATCAATACTACCGGCTCGAATTGCGTCGCGCATTTCTCTACCGTGTTTCATCAGGCCGTCTCGCCACATAAAGCCGATGTTCAAAACAGTTTGGTTGTTTACAGTTTCTAGACTGTGTTGCTCACGGTTTCCGGCAAGATTTCTTGCCAATACCGATTCGCTCGTAGATGGCACTTCTTCGCACGGTGCGGCCCTAATTAAACTACCGCGAGAGACATTGCGGTTTGTAGTCAAAAGCTGAACTGCTGTGTGCCGATTTACTAGATTGCGAACTTGAGGACCGCAGTATGGATAGACAGAAACGATGTCGCCATTTTTTGCAACCTGTGAACTACCTTCGCAAGTTTGAGCACGACAGATAACAATTCGATAGCGATCGCCCTTGTGTTCAAAAACGAAAGTCTCTTTGTCTGCATTTCGCTCGACCACTGGCTTAAGATTTTTTCGTTGCAACATAAATGACGATACGACTTCGTCGGGCGTGACACCTTCCGGATAGAGAGAGGTTAGTCTACGGCGAAATGGACTTCCATCTTCGCGAACTCGCTTTGCATCTGCAGCGTTTAACTTTCGACCTTTGGAGCTTGAGACCAATTCGTCGATAAATTTTTCGTCACCTTTTGAGAGAATATGGTCTTGAACGTGTTTGCGCGATCCGTCTGTGAATTTCACAGACGGACGATTGGCAACTACAACGATTTCATCTACCTGGTTTGTTTTAGTTAATTTTGCAAGCTGAGGGGCAGCTGCTAGTGCGCCAACGCTCGCAATACCTAGCGCCGAAGCGCCGAGTGCGACGCCACATCGAGATTTGCTAAACGCAACTAGGGTTTTTTGAAATGACTCTCTTGGATTTTTTGGATCGCAAAGAGCACGATCGCCGCTGATCATGAAATTCTCGCCACTACATTCTGCAGTGATAGCGTCAATTGCCATTACGAGTTCGGCTGTCCCGGCCACAGCTAATCCAGCAGCAGATGTACCACCCGACGGAATTAGCGCCGCAACTGATACAAGCGCAATTCCGAGATTGAAACGTTGAGGACCTGTTTCGTAGCGTGCACGCAGGTGGCAGCTCAGTTTGTTTCGATAGTTTTTGTCAGGAATTGTTTGGAGCAAACGCGAAAGCTCACCACTTCGACCTGCTTGGTTTCGATAGCTGATACCCAAACAATAATTTTTTGGACCCTCACGCAGTCCTTCTGCTTTTGACCAGTAATAATTTTCCGTCTGAGCATATTTGATTTGTGCTTTCTGCATTCCATCGAGAAGAACTCTTTCTTCGAACTGACCGTTCTTGGCCATTTCCTCCAATGCCTGCCTAACATCGGGATCGTACGACATTGGAAACGGCATAAGGAGTTCAGCAATTGCCTTGTTTTTTTCGGCTACTAGTTTTCCAAAAGATTGAGCCATTTTGCGCTGATCGGAACCACCGCGGCCAGCCAGTCCGTTCGCGACGACTTTCCATTCTTCTTGCTCTTTTGCCAGACGCGCTCTTTCGGCAAGCAAGGTTTGGAGATTGTCTTTGTGTCGCTCAATGATCTGCTGGGCAACTTTGTTTGCTTCGCCTCTAGACTTTTCACTATGTAGATATTCGTTGAAATAGGTATTGCGACATTGTGCTTGCTTATGTGAGTTGCCTGCCAGCGTCTGAAAAATTATGTCTTCAGAAACTTCTATTAAATTGTCAGTCGCTCGGGCGGGCCTGCTTAATTCGGTCGGAAGAATCCGATCAAGATGGTTAACTTCGTTGAACGTAATGCGACCAGTACGGAGCGTGCAAACATCAGGGCCTTTGCCTGCGAGCGACGGCAATACTGGAGAAAGCAGAGTGCCAACACTGAAATTTCCACTTAGAGCTTCACCGATAGGCCGTTGTGTTTGTTTTCTTAGATCGTTCAGCCAATTTGCAGGACAGTTTTTGCCATCGACAAATTTTTCGGTCCGACGAGTTGTTTGTCGAGTGGACTTGACTTCGCTTTGAGGTGAGCGATTTTGAAATTGCGCAGTCTCAAGCTCCCAAGGCACTACTCTTGCTTCAGGTGCCGCAAGAAATTGCGCTTGTGCGGGCAAAGAAAAGATCACGAAAATCAAACTGAGCAGAAAAGTCGAAGAAAATCTCATGTCTTTCCTCCCCGCGCAGCTTTTCGCGCATTGAGGAAGAGTTTGATGTGAGGTGCAATCACTGTTGAGCCAACTCCCGCACTGTACATCGCGCATTTCAGGCCGTTAGCATCAGAGAGCTTTAGATTGAACGTCTGCTCAGGATTGCACTCACGTGAACCGCTGATCATGTAAGAGTTGCCGAAGCAATTTTGGCGAGTTTGTTCAAGAGCCATCATCAACCAAAGCGCGTTTGCTCCGTTGATAGTGCTATTGACCGCAAAGGCATAACCTGCGCCCTTTGCCGCAACCTTTGCGGCCCAGCTTTGCGGAAAAAGCCATGCAGCCCATACCACTGCATTTGCGCCGATGGACAAAGCTGTTTGCCC
>JANOUF010000382.1:0-9442 GCA_031416685.1 Bdellovibrionales bacterium | reverse complement strand
AGGAGGGCCTTGGTGAGCCGGCTTCATAGTCATCCCCAGCGGCATTCTCAATGCCTACCGAGACATCTAGACCCAAATAAAAGCCCCGGTCAACGACTGGGCCCCGTGCAACCAATATGTATCTGAAGTTTAAAGTTTATTTTAACGAGATAAATTCGAGCTACTTGATGACGGTGGCAGACGCTTTAAACTGGGCGTAGCACTGAGGATCGCGAGAGACGTTGCTAAACTGGAGCGGTACTGCGGCTGCTAAATAGCTCGTTGGTGCAGCAGAGCAATCGCCCCTGTCAAATACTTCAAACGAAGTTGCGTCGGGAAGAGTTTGGTAAGCCGAGTAATGATAAACGGCCACATTGAATCCACCTACAGTTTTTTCGAAATGCACGATGGGTTCTTGCCCGAGATGTGGCTGCGCAACACACGAGTCGTACTTCATCACTCCATCGATCGCGACTGCAACGTTAGTTGGAAGGACATCGGTTGTGCTAACCGCGATCTCATGAGAATTAATTGGAAGATACATCGGGCAAAGTTTTTCAGGCTCGACAGTCTTTTGCTTTTGTTGGCAACCCATTACCGAAGCAAAAACAATTAGAACGAGAACTCGCTTAGCCATTTTCATTCCCCCCGGAAAAAATCAGATAAACCGATTTCAGTTAGAGAATGCCACGCGCACTTTGAGGTTCAACAAAAAGAAAAAAGCCCAGACTCTCGTCTGGGCTTCCTTACAGATCACCGCGTGCTCACTGACACTGTTCGGCTCACTGCTCACTTATCTGCTCACGGCTCACTGATTCAGCTCACCGCTCACCATGTAATTCTCGGCGCAGCCGAGAATTACATCATGTCCATTCCGCCCATGCCGCCCATGCCGCCGCCCGGGCCACCTGGCATACCGCCGCCCGAATCTTTCTTCGGAGCTTCAGCAATCATCGTTTCAGTAGTTAGCATCAAAGACGCAACCGAAGCTGCGTTCTCAAGAGCTGTACGAACAACTTTTACTGGATCGATAACGCCTGATTTTACGAGATCTTCGTATTCATCAGAGAATGCGTTGTAGCCCCAAGTCGTTGATTTGTTCTGAAGAACTTTGTCCACAACGATTGCAGGATCAAGACCCGCGTTGAACGCGATCTGACGAATTGGCTCTTCGCAAGCACGTCTAACGATGTTTGCACCAAAACGTTCTTCCTCAGAAAATTTCGCTGCATCAAGAGCACGCGATGCACGAAGAAGCGCAGTGCCTCCACCCGCAACGATACCTTCTTCAACAGCCGCGCGAGTCGCATTCAATGCGTCTTCAACGCGAGCTTTTTTCTCTTTCATCTCAACTTCAGAAGGCGCGCCAACGTGAACAACTGCAACGCCGCCTGCGAGTTTCGCTAGACGCTCTTTGAGTTTTTCTTTGTCGTAATCAGAAGTTGTTTCTTCAACTTGTGAGCGGATCGACTCAACGCGAGCTTTGATGTCGGCTTTTTTGCCAGCGCCATCAATGATCGTTGTGTTGTCTTTATCGATAACGATGCGTTTAGCAGTACCCAAGTGTTGGATAGTTGCTTGCTCAAGCTTCATGCCGAGATCTTCGCTGATAACAGTCGCGCCAGTGATGATCGCAACGTCTTCAAGCATCGCCTTACGACGATCGCCGAAGCCTGGAGCTTTCACAGCCGCAACTTGAAGAGTGCCGCGGAGCTTGTTCACAACAAGAGTTGCTAGAGCTTCACCGTCAACATCTTCAGCGATGATAAGAAGTGGACGACCAGATTTCGCCACGCCTTCCAAAACGCCGATCATATCGCGCATTGTAGAAACTTTTTTATCGTGGATAAGAACATAAGCGTTCTCGAGAACCGTCTCCATGCGAGCTGGATCAGTGATGAAGTATGGAGAGAGGTAACCGCGATCGAACTGCATACCTTCAACAACATCGAGTTCCGTTGCTGCAGTTTTGCTTTCTTCGATTGTGATAACACCTTCGCGGCCAACTTTGCTCATCGCTTGCGAGAGCATTTTGCCGATTTCAGGATCGTTGTTCGCAGAGATAGATCCAACTTGTGCGATCTCAGCATCGTTCTTAATTGGCTTAGCTAAGCCTTTAAGTTCTTCTTTCACGAGATTAACAGCTTTGTCGATTCCGCGTTTTACTGACATTGGGTTGTGACCAGCAGTAACGATCTTCACGCCTTCGCGGAAGATAGCTTGTGCAAGCACAGTTGCAGTTGTTGTTCCGTCACCAGCGTCGTCATTGGTTTTAGAAGCAACTTCTTTAACCATTTGAGCGCCCATGTTTTCGAACTTGTTCTCAAGTTCGATTTCTTTCGCAACAGTCACACCGTCTTTAGTGATGAGTGGTGCTCCGAAAGATTTCTCGATAACAACGTTACGACCTTTTGGTCCGAGAGTTACTTTCACAGCGTTTGCGAGAGTGTTCACACCTTTCAGAATCGCTGCACGAGCGTCTTCCGAAAAACGAAGTTCTTTTGACATAGTTAAATCCCCTTATAAAAATTAATCTTCTTAATACGTTTCTATTTAATTTATTCGCGTCCCGCGAATTTATTTGCCCTGCTGCTTGCTGGACTGCTTATTGAATGATTCCGAGTACGTCTTCTTCGCGCATCATCAGGTACTCTTTGCCTTCGAGTTTTAATTCCGTGCCTGAGTATTTGCTGAAGAGAACTCGGTCGCCGACTTTTACTTCGAGAGAAATTTGTTTTCCCTCTTCGTTCACGCGGCCTTTTCCAGTCGCGACAACTTCTCCGCGCTGTGGTTTTTCTTTTGCTGTGTCTGGGATAATGATTCCGCCAGCTGTTTTTTCTTCTTCAGCCATGCGACGAACCAATATGCGGTCATGTAACGGACGAACGTTTAAGTTAGCCATAGAGTTTTACCTCCCCTATCTGATTTTCGCTAAACTCATAATTTTAAAATAGTTTTGCGCTTAAGTAGGTGCAATATGGGTTTGCCCTTGAGAGGCGTCAAGGAGCCGAGATAAAAATAATTTTGGAGTCATGCGTTATGGAGCGCGGAAACCCGCGCCCACAAAGGGTTACAAGCGAGATGGAGTGCCTGCAGGGATTGGATTTAAGCCGATGTCAGCGTGGTTAGTTTCCAGGCGTTTCTTATATGCGAGCATCAGTTCGGCCACTTCTTCTGGACTCATCTTCTTGGCTGCCTCTGGAATGGCTTCCGGGCTGTCTTGTTGGCTTAGGTAAAGGACGAAGTAATCGTTAATCGAGAACTCGGTAGCGAGCTCAAGGTTCACCTTAGCTTGGCTGATGCGAGATTCAGCTTTGCTGGCTTTTTTCACCTGCATAAGAGAATTATTAGTACGAACTTCAACCGCGCGGGCGGCTGGTGTTTTCTTCTCACCTGACGACTCTACGTTGGTTCTCTCTAGGGCTGCCTTGGCGTCTTCTATTCGTTGATTCTTCCAGGCGCGAAAGCCGAGGACTTCGGCTTGGGCCGATTGGCTTATGATAATCAGGGCAATAGCTGTAGCTAAGGTACGAAACATTAAAAACTCCGCATACGTTCCACAAGGATATGGACTCCTTAGTTCAAGGGTTATGCCACGGCTAGAATCGCATTAACCTGTAAGAGCCAGACACTTTGATAGATTTTTGAGCCGCTTTTGGTCAGGAACTAAGCGCTCACCGTCGCTAAATCCCCAAAGGCTCTCATTATAATATGTCCCCGCGTTGGCCCAACCCTTGAATAGTCTCAGTGACTCGCTTTTTTGAAATTTTTCGGAGTATTCCCATGTTTGCCCGTTTGATAGTTGCAACTCTCACTGTTCTTCCTGTTTTCGCTTTCGCCGGTGATTCAGTCGACCTTAAATGGAAAGAATTTCAGGCTAATCCGAAGGCCTTCATGATGAAACTGCCCCCTAAGACCGGCAGCACCCGGATCCAAAAATTCTCAAGCGACGACGTTCAAAGCGGAAAATACCTCGAAGCGAAGGCGAAAGTTCGTAAACAACAACGGCAATTTTCCAAACGCGCAGAGTGTGAAGCCGAAGGTAACAGTGGCTGCGCAACGCAAGCTTTCGAATTAAAATCTGAGTCGCTTCATCGGATCGAAGACTTTATCGATCCGCGCGATTTACCAAGAACCGACGGCCGCATCGTAACTCGCTTAAGCGAAATGGATGCGATGAAAATGCAAAGCCGTCGTCTCACGGTGCAGCCGTGGTCTGATAGTTATTGGCCGATGGATGAAGGAATGCTCGGCGCACGCTACGGTGAATCCGTGTTTGCGCAAAACAAACTGCGCTGGCAAGGCTACGCCGACTACATTACCAAACAGGGAAATACGCTCAATGACATTTTCGAGCGCAAAAACATTCAAGAAATCGCGATGCTCTCTCCTTCAGAAAAATACGACTTACTCATCGGCACGCTTCGACATGATGGAAACACTTCTACGCATGGCTATCTCACTCCGCACATGTGGAAACAGACTCAAGATTTTACAGAGAACGGTAAAATTGAAGAGTGGATGGGAATATGCCAAGGCTGGGCCGTAGCTTCCTTTATGCTTCCGCGCCCGAATTCAACTGTCATCATTACGGCAGCTGATGGCGTAACAAAAATCCCGTTTTTCCCATCTGACCTAAAGGGCCTGGCATCGTTTCAGTGGGCCTACGGAAATTTTCGCCAAGCTTTCTTCGGCGGCCGCTGCGATAAGAAGAATGTGCAACGTGATCCTGAAACTGGTCGAGTTCTTGATGAAGAGTGTTTTGATTTAAACCCTGGTAACTTCCACGTCGCACTCGTGAACCAAATTGGTATCGCGGGACGAAGCATGGTTCTCGACGCAACTTTTGATTACGAAGTGTGGAATCACCCAATTTTTTCTTACCGCTACAAATATTTTAATCCGCAAACGGGCGAGCAAAGTCCAACATTCAACAATGCGGTCGCCCTTCGGGAGAATTTCGTAAACGATAAGTTTAAAAAGTTTCGGTCAAATAAAGCGCGTGCAGTTGTAGGGGTTAAACTTGAACTCACATACGTCATCGAGACAGAAGCGAACCAGCGCCGTAGTGACGATCCAAGGTTTGATGCGCTGAACACAGTTGAGTATATGTACGATCTCGAACTCGATCAAAACGGAAACGTCATCGGCGGAGAGTGGTACAACGACGCTCACCCGGATTTTCTCTGGAAACCGATCACGAATACGCGAGCAACGTCGCAAGGTGATCGTTATTTAAAATATCCAGGCAAGTGGGATAACAACGATGCGCTGCCAGCTTTCTGGCGCGACATTGCAATCAAGAACGCAGTTCAAAACGGAATGCCGCTCTACGAAATCGTAGAGCGACTGACGTTTACTAGCCACTTGGGCCAGCAATTGAAATTTAATTTCTAAACTTTAAGTGGTGAGGATTTTAAGCCCCGCCACTACTGAGGCGAGCCTCGCAAGATCGTGAATCTTCTCCTTTTCCACTCCTAATGCGATCAGCGCTTTTTGGTGTGAGACAACGCACTTTTCGCAGCCATTAATTGCAGACACTGCAAACGACAGCATCTCAAAACGCTCTTTCCCTAGAACGGGATTGCCAAGCGATTGCATTCGTAGCTTCGCTGGGCCGTAGCCTGCGTCCTCTTCATGATCAACGAAGTGGCGAAAACGGTAATACACATTGAGCATTCTCATTATTGCGGCACTCTCTTCGGCTTCATGCACTTCCACAGCTGTTAAGCCACCCTCGATTAAAATGACCCGGGAGACTTCGCGCAACTGCTCAAGATTTACAGCAGTCGCGGTCGCAAGTGTCGTTAGAAGGGCCTCTTGCTCCGTGAGACTAGATTCGCCAACCAGTTTCTTAAAGTTGAGTTTTAAGTCTCGCGCGATCGTCGATTCATTTTCTGCAAAGATTTTCTCAAACCACTCAATTAATCGTTCTGTCATTTCATACTCCTTAGGCAGTGAGAGTTTTCTGACCTTTTTCCCAGTTGCATGGACACAGTTCGTCAGTTTGAAGCGCATCCAGTGTTCGTAAAACTTCTTTTACGTTTCTACCGACATTGAGATCGTTAACGCTAACCCAACGGATGATTCCGTCTGGATCCACAATGTAGGTTGCGCGAAGTGGAACCTTTTCTTGCTTGTGAAGAATGCCGAGCGCTTGGCTTAGGTCTTTGCTCTTATCGGCGAGCATCGCGAAGGGCAGATTTTTAAGATCATCATTATGTGTTCGCCATGCGAGATGGACGAATTCAGAATCCGTGCTCACGCCAATGACTTCGGCATCGCGCTCTTTAAAGGCACGATAATTCTTTCCGAACTCTGCAATCTCGGTTGGGCACACGAACGTAAAATCCATTGGCCAGAAAAAATAGACGCCCCATTTTCCTTTAATGTCCTTGTTTTCCAAAGTTTTAAATTCTTGGCCCTTCTCAAGGGACACAACAGCCGATGCTTTATAGCTTGGGAACAGTTCTCCGATACCTAACATGATTCTTCTCCTCGTTTAATTTCTTCTAATGGTTATGTAACCCGATAGAACTAAGATATCTGCTTGCACGTGATCGATCTAATCGATAATATCTTTCCTTTGATAGGATTCATCTATGACATTGACCCAGCTCTCTTACGTTTTAGCCGTGGCCAAGCACAAACACTTTGGGCTAGCGGCCGAGGCGTCGTTCGTAACCCAGCCGACCCTCAGCATGCAGATCCAAAAGCTAGAGGAAGATCTTGGGATTCAAATTTTTGATCGATCTAGGCAGCCAATTGAGCCAACTGCCGTCGGCAGTCTCATTATCGAGCAAGCGAGAATCGCCCTTGCCGAGGCGCAAAAGATTCCTGACTTAGCAACGAGCACCCAGCAAAAGGTGGAAGGCTCGCTGAAATTGGGCGTAATTCCTACGCTCGCACCAACTGTATTGCCGCTCTTCATTCGAGACTTCATCACTAAATATCCAAAGCTTCATATCGCAATCGAAGAAGTACGTACGCAAGATATTATCGAGCGCATTCGAGATGGCTCGCTCGACATCGGGCTGCTCGTAACTCCTCTTCATGAGTCAGGAATTGTGGAGCATCCGATCTTTCAAGAACCTTTCGTTGTTTATGCTGCCGACGATCACCCGCTTTTCAAAATTAAGAAGGTCGATCCAAAACAATTGTCGGTCGATGATGTTTGGCTTCTTAGTGAGGGCCACTGCTTTCGCGAGCAGGTCATGAACCTTTGCGCGACGAGAAGAAAGACGTCCCAAGGCGCAGGTCATCTGCGCTTTGAGAGCGGAAATCTAGAAACGCTTCGAAAGATGGTCGATCAAAATGGCGGTTACACTCTATTGCCATTGTTGGTGAGTCAGGATCTTCACGAGACCGAACAGAAAAAACGGATTAAGCCTTTTGATTCCCCGGTCCCCACTCGTGAAGTGAGCATCGTTCACCACAAACTTTACCCAAAGCACGCGATTACAAAAGCATTGGTCGAAGAAATTCGATCACACTTACCGTCAGATGTTTTGAAACTAAAACCTGGCAGTATTCGCAGAGTCGGACTTAGATAATCCCAGCCCGGTTCAGCACAAGCTGAAGTTCAGATTCACTGGCATTATCGAGCTTGAGGAGTGCTTCGTATGGGTCGCCTGAAAGACTAAGCGCCGTAGCAAATGCAGGCTCAGTTTTCAAACCATCTGCCCGCAAACTCTTTACTGCAATTCTCAATAGTGGGCCACCCAGTTTAAGCAAACGTTCTTCGATAAGAAAATGTTTGTAACCAGTTTGCTCGACCGCCGGAAGATCTTGAGCGAAAATTTCAAACGCCACATTTTCGTGACGAAACCGTACCACCAAGATTGGCTTTCCAGCTTTAAGTTTGTAGTGCGCCTCGAACCCTTCAAATTTTGCATAGGTATTTTCTAGAAGTGTTTTTAGCGAAACCGGATCTAGCGTTGCGCACAAAATATCAACGTCCGATTTTTCAGTCGTAATACCCAGAGGGAAGGTTCCCGCAACGAGTGCTCCGTACGGCTGTAGCAACTCTAAGATGCCAGAACTTTGTGTCGCCTTAAAAACACTCTCGTTACCTTCGAACTCGACTACAGACGCCAAAGATAAGTTGTGAAATTTGATCGCACCAGACGGAAGCTTAATCTCCAGTTCACGATTGAATACTTTCTCTAAACCAGTCCCGTCAATCTGGCAGGCCGAATATTGGTTTTGCAATTCTTCAAGAGGAGTGGGGGCTACGACTTCGATGTGCTCGAAGCCTTCGGCTCGCAGCTTATTTGGTTTCGGAGCGGGAAGTTCCACCAATCGAATCGAGCGATGCTCCCACGTTAGCGGGCGTACAAGTTCAAATGTTGAGATAGGCCGGCCGTTCACTTCACTTTCGATGAGAAGTTTACCGACAGTACGAAGCTCATTTTTTAAGTCATGATAACGCGCAAGAGTTTCGGTGCGATAACAGATGTGGTCGATATCCCAATTACCGATGTCGATTCCAGACGCATCGATGTCCGCAAACAGTTTTGCGAGAAACACGCCAGCGTTTTGATAGAACTGTTCAACCATGCGGTCTCTTGTGAGCTTTCCCGTGATGCTTTTCCGACACAAGACCACAAATATAGACCTAAGTAAATTGCTCAACCAATCGTTCAAGAACAAAATAGAAGAGCGGGGGTTACACATGTTTCGTCTTTTTGTTGGTCTTGTCGCTCTTCTATTTCTATCCGGCTGTGCAACTGACATCACCATTGGTGTGCCCTACGCACATGTCGACACTCCAGATACATCAGGAAAAAAAGGATTTGGTTTTGCGCTCGGTCTTGCTCCGACAAAGCAAATCGAATTAGCCGACGATGCTCAGGCGCGACCGCCGAACACCGGCACCGTTGAAAAAAGTGCGGCCGGCGATTTGTATGGAAAACTCTATTACGGATTGATGGGTCCACTTGATTTCGGTGTGAGTTATGGCGCGGATTCGGGAATGTGGGCAGGAGTTCTGAAACTCCAACTTATCGGCAGCAGTATAGCTGAAAACAAACCTGGATTTCTTTTTGGAATTCACGGCCGATATGGAGTTGGCGGAGATAAAGAAAGCGGCGACCAACGTCAGCAGTTCGGCCCCGGTGGATATCCGTGGCGCGCAAAAGGTGAGGTTGGATTAAAAGAAGGCGGAGGCTCCTTCGGCTGGCGCACATCAGGTGATGTGATGTTTTTCTTAGGTGGGGCGTACGCAGATTACGACGGTGAACTTACGATTGACCAAGATCTCTCGGCTACTGCTGACTCTCCTGAAGCCCACTATAACACGAAATACGAAGGCTACTCCGTTTCGGCTGCACTCGGCTTTCGCTTACGCAACAATTTAACTATTAGCGCAGTAGGCTCTGAGTTTCATTGGACCGGTCTTCAGCGGATTCAAGATATTCAAGGCTGGGTTGAGTACGCGTATTAAAAAAAAGAGGCGACCCGA
>JANOUF010000381.1:0-3124 GCA_031416685.1 Bdellovibrionales bacterium | reverse complement strand
CACCGCCAAACAAATGAAAAAAACAGTCGAGGCTCAGTTGCGTGCCTTGATCGACAAGGTTCATGCGCAAATCAAAGAGAGTAATGGTGACTCTTTTAAAGGTAAAATTAAAAACGCGTTTATCGATGCCGTGGTTGATGTAAAAGACGTTAAAAAAGGCGTCCCAGAGTATGCGGACGCCGTAATCAATGAAATGACACGGCCGAGTACAACTAAACAAGTGAAGTCGATAGCTACCTCCAAGCTAAAATCAATGATGAATAAAACATTTGATCAGCAGGACGTGTCGGTGCTCACGGGAATCATCGAGCGAAACGGATCACAAGACATTGAGTTCGCTCGTCAAATGCTTAACGAAAATACGTCCAAGCGTGCGGAAATCATCAAATTGCAGTCATGGTTATTAATCGGGCTTGCGATTGTGCTTTTTATTTGGGCTGGTGCAGCTCAACACTCCATCCCGTCGACTTCTTTTCTCCTTTTGCTACCGACATTACTTGTTTTGTTGGTCGTGGGAGTCACGACTCCCATGATCGATATGGAAGCCAAGATCTCTGAGATGAGTTTCGTGCTTCTGGGCCACCAGATCAAATTTACTGATCAAATTTTATATTTTCAAACCAAGAGCGTTTTGGATGTATTTTGGGTGATGATCACGCACGAGCAGGCACAAATGAAAATTTGCGGGGTGTTGATGATTCTCTTCAGCATCGTCTTCCCAGTCTGCAAAATGATTTCGTCGGTTGTTTATTATTATGACTATCGGCGTGCGCGCACGAATCGCTGGATCAAATTTTTCGTTTTAAAATCGGGTAAGTGGTCAATGACCGACGTGCTGGTCGTCGCAATCTTTATGGCCTACATCGGGTTCAACGGAATTATTTCAAGCCACTTCGGCAAGATGAGCGAGTCGACCGGTGACATTGTGATTCTCACAACGAACGGCACTTCGCTCCAGCCCGGCTTTTACGTATTTCTAACGTACTCAATCTTAGCGCTATTCTTATCGAATTTTCTCATCCGAAAGCCGGCACATGAGCCGACTATTGACGATGTGCTGGCGCCTATCGCGACCTAGCAAATTTATTCGACTTGAGACGGTCGCGTAGGCGCCGCCTTTTTCATATGCGGCGCGGTTATTCCAAACTTGTGTGGCATGAGCCCGGCAAGCGAGACACGCAAAATGCCTTAAAAAGATCAATATTGCCGTTTGATTTTTCCAGAGCCGACCCAACTGAAATTCGCTTCCATCAGGTAACTTTACGTTTGAACTGGCGAGCTTCACCATACTCAAGGACAGATGATTTGCATTTTCATAGTAACAGCTTGTTACATATTCAGGATTGGGCGCAAGGAAATTTCGTATTGGGGTCTTGTCGTAACAGATGCGAGCCCTAGGGCACGCGCCGCACTCTTCTTAGCTGACGACTTCAACTTCGCAGCGCTCTCAGCAATTGCAAGATTATGCCAAGCGGGGGCTGACTCCGGATGCTGCAAAGTTGCGGTTCTTAAGTAAGCTACAGATTTCGAGAAACGGTTTTGCTCATACTCCCATCCCCCCATTCCTACGAGCGCACTTAAACTGCTAGGCCACTTCGTGAGGATTGCTCGGTAAGCGATTGCCGCTTCTTCACGTTTGCCAACTTGTTCTAGACCAGCGGCGGCCGTTGCATGCTCGAGTTCGGAAGCCGTGCTTGAAAGTTCGTCAGGCGGCAAAACTAGAAGCCCCCAATAATCACCGAGCTTCCAGGACCTTTCAAATTTACGGATGTCCCAAATTTTATTTTTTTCCGGTCCCGAATGCATAAGCACGGTTTCTGTTTCGAGGTCGTAACCGAAGACAATTGCGTAATGCCATTGCGGAATCCACTTAAGTGCCAGGTTTTCAAAAACGATCACGGGGTGATCACGGTCTATTTCTGTTAGTAGTGCGGTCATTCCTGAAATCGGAATAGCAAGAAGACCTTGCCGACGAACTGCCGTCATCATGTCGGTTTGAAGACTCCCTTTCATTCCGGGAGTATATACCTGCGGTACAATTTCTTTTACGGTGACTGGCTTTCCGGCCCAATTCATCGCCATAGTCAGAGTCGCGGGCCCGCATTGCGCGATCTCTTGTTTTACAAACGGAACTTTTTCAACCTGAGCTGAATTCTTAAAGTCATGGCGACGCCCCGATAGGAGCACGTCGCTTTGTTTTGTCGAGCTCGCACAGCCCGACAAAAGTAAACTTAAAATTATGAGAAAGTAGAACTTCAAACTAAATTCGTTGGATCAAGAAAATGATCAAGATGACGATCAATACAGTGACGAGAACATCGCCACCCGCACGCGCTTCTTGTAGTTGACCGGCGAGATTTCTCATTTCCGCTTCCGACAAAGAGGCTAACCGCTGGTTCGCTTCTTCAACCGAAACACCATGTGCTTGGAGCTGCTTTCGAACGTCGTCTCGTTTCAAAAGATTTTGAACTTTTGCTTGAGCATCTGACCGCGTCAGCTCGGATACAACAGTGGTTGTCGGAATCATCGCGGCTTTCACCGATTCAGCAAAAACCATATTCGGAATGTTTGTTAGAACAGCGGACATAAGATACGCGCACACCAATTTAACACTGACTGGAATTTTCATATTTTCCCCTTGTTAGCGGCAAAAAGCCCCGAAATGGAGCCTTTTGAAAGCCTATAAGACAATAAGCAAAACTGGGACCTACGATATAACTCGGCGCCCGGATCCTCTCAACATCGAACGTTGTTTTTCCACTCAAATGTTTCGCTGACGTTAAGCTGCCAAGAAAGTTTCATAAAATGTCGAGGCTTTTGACACCTCCTATTTTGAACTTTGTGGACTCGGAATTTCTATATAATCAATGGATACAGGGAGCGTATTATGAAAATCCTCAAGTTCTGTACAGGATTTTTGATTCTGCCACTTAGCATAAGTTTGGCAGCTTGTTCGGGATCTCCCAGTTTCAGCTTACTTGCAGACAAAGAAATTTTCGTCGGGGACAATTCGGCCGCGAACAATAAGATAGACGTTTTGTTTGTCATCAACGACCAGCCGAGTATGTCTTCGTTTCAAGACGAGATCGTGACAAGTTTTTCGAGCTTTATGGAGCAGTTCAAC
>JANOUF010000380.1:0-7341 GCA_031416685.1 Bdellovibrionales bacterium | reverse complement strand
ACATCATGACTCGGCGTCCATCGAAAGATTACACCGTTGGAACGTCAGGAAACACGGTCTGGCTCAACATTAGTCGCACACACCCGAAACCGTTTTCCTTGGAGCTCCAGCTTTATTGGAAAGAGCCGCCATTTTAAGTCTGCCTTTTCGAACCAGAAAACTTCAAATCTCTGATTAATCGCGATCAGAGTCTCTAAATTATCAAAACCAACTGCGAAAATCATACGTGAGTCTCACAGAGCGTTTAATCGGAACGTACATTTTAATGCTAGCTGGTCTCAGTGCGTGGATTTTTTTGGCTTTCATGAAGATTTCCGGAGAGCTGTGATATTCGTCATTCGAAAACTGTCGTCAGCCGAGGCTAACGCCTGAAGAATTAAGGCGAAACGAGGCCATCGAGCAAGAGTGGTATCGTCAGTACGAACAAGAAAATATTCAAAAAGAAATTCATGAAAAACGTGAGCGCGAAGAGTTTAAAAAACGCCAAGAGGAGAATGCGCTTCGTGCGCAAAGAGAAAAACAAATCTGATCGGCAGCTGAAGGTACGAGTTCGGCGCTCGATGATTTTTAACAGATGGGAGGCCAATGATTTTAACTGAACGCGATAAGAAATTACTTTTAATGATCCAAAGCTACGGATGCCTAACCACTCACCAAATAGCTAATCGAATCTTTCCGGGCGTGAGTCTTACGACCGTGCTTCGAAGACTCCGTGTGCTTGAAAACGAAGAGCTCATCCAAAGAATTTTAGGATAAGAGTCCATGGAAAGACTTTGGGTTGTCCCTGATCGCGCACTTGAGCAGCACTTAGAACCTCTCGTCTGGGAAAAATTCATGCAATTCGTGAACGACATTGAGTTCGTCAAAGAAGTTTTTGAAAAGGTAAAAGTGCTACATCATGCTTATCCGCACAAAAAAGAAATCGATCGATTAAAAGCTAAGCTCATCGGACTAAATAGTCAGATCGAAGACTTTGAATGCTTCGCAAAATATTACCGTCAGATTCTAACCGAAGAGATGAACCCGGATAAGAAAAAGCAGGTCCTGCAAAAGTTCATTCGAAAAGTCGAAGTCGGCGTTGATTCAGTCAAAGTGCATTTCATCATCGATGGTGAGCATTTTAAGACGGAATTGTCGGTTGAACGGCAGAGTAAAACCCATAAAGGTTTTCGCTCTGCTTCAAATTCAGATTTTTTTATG
Organism: Bdellovibrionales bacterium; assembly: GCA_031416685.1. Classification (GTDB taxonomy): domain Bacteria; phylum Bdellovibrionota; class Bdellovibrionia; order Bdellovibrionales; family JAMPXM01; genus JANOUF01. The sequence goes on along the minus strand of JANOUF010000380.1, from coordinate 6,141 downwards.
TGTAATGGTTCGAATACCTTGAAAAATGGTGGCCCCGGGGAGAATCGAACTCCCACACCCTTGCGAGTACTGGATTTTGAGTCCAGCGCGTCTACCAATTCCACCACAGGGCCATCTATTCATTTTCCCGGGCACGTCATGCCCGAGTTGGAAGGACCACAAAGTACGAGTGAAAAACCTGACGTTCAAGAAAAAATTGCAATTGGGGGTGAGTCTTCTACATGATCGCCCGGTTTCATCAGAAAAATTGGGATTCACGTAAGGCGTTGAAGTACTTATGTAATCCCTGCGTTTGCACCATCTTCAAGCAGGGCAAAAACTGAGGCACACGTCTTGCTAATTTGCGCGTCCGTGTGTGAAGGAATTTCTGAACTGGGGAGTTCGAACGATGAAAACGCAAATTTTCGCTGTAGCGCTACTAATGAGCGGCAGTGTGTATGCTCAAAACCAAGTCACGATCTCGGGGGCTCAAACTGCACCGCAGGCACAAAGGTACGACGAGGCAACAAACACTGTTGTAGACGTACAGCCGGCGACTGTTGTTGAGACACGCTCGAATCCGATCGTGATCCTAAATAACCATCGCCTGCAAGAGCAGCCGCCGACAGTAGTAGAGGCAAGTCCTCTAACTGAAAGCCAAGCTGATCGTATGCGCAAGCAACGCCAAGGCTTGGAAGTAAACACCGAGCAACGAATAGTTGAGAAACTCGAAGAAGCTCGTATGGAAGACGAACGCGCTCGCGCGGATCGCCTCTTCGGTAACGGTTTCACGAAGCCTGCTCCTGCTCCTGCACCAGTCATGGTAGCCGAACCGGTTCCGGTTGTTGTGGCTCCTCAGGCTCCAGTTCAGTATATCGCACCAGCTCCTCAGGTTGTTGAAGTTGCTAAAGAAGACAAAGTCGACGTTCGCTCTGAAATTCGCTTAGCGATGGAAGAGATGAATCAGAAGCCAGCAAAGAAACAGTCTTATTATATTGGTGCGCTCATCGGTTTGTCTGAGTACGACGCAGCTGAAAACGTAAACGGCAACCTCGCGACAGGTGTTTCTGTTGGTACAGTAACTGAAGACAATATCGTTCTTGAAGGTTCGTTCTTGTTTTCTGAATATCAAGTCGATGACTACTCTCAAGTTGCGTATCCTTGGAAAGAGCTTTCTCAGTACGGCCTTCAGGCTGCTGTGAAGTACCAACTTCTTTCAGGAAAACTTCGCCCGTTTGCGGGTGCGGTTCTCGGTTACACACACCGTACAGCTACAAACCGCCAGCTTTATGCTTCGAACGGTTGGGGCGGCGCTGTTTCGAACGAACCACCTCCGGGCGAAGGTTCGTCTATGGCGATCGATGCTGGTTTAACAGCTGGTCTTGATCTTGCGGTTTCTAGCGGATTCTCACTTGGTGGCGAAGCTCGTTACATGACGAATGTTGCTTCTAAGCGTGAGTTCGGTAACTGGAACGATTGGGAAGCCAACAACGGCCTAACTCCAATCGAAGAGATGGACTATTATACGATCTCTGTGAATGGAAAATTTACATTTTAATAGCTGCCCGGGCGCCTATAAGCGCCCTCTCGGCTCGAATAAAAGGCATGGGCGCCAAAATTGGCCCCTAGCCGCATAGCTCAAGGACTTCCCAACAAAGATAAGGTCTGTAAGAATAGGGTTAATGACTCTAAAGCTTTGCAGACCTTTTTTCTTTTTTTCATCCGTCATTTCGGTTTGCCTGTTTTCGTTTTCAATTCAAGCGGCACGACAACCTTCGCACCTAAAGCCAATTAAGCCGCAACCTCAGGTCAGCCAAGATCAGGAAGCTGAAATTCCTGGATTGCCCGGCGCACCTACTCCAAAAAAATCACGTCAACCTGCGAGCACTAAGTCTCAAGAAGTCACTCCTTCAACGCTTACGATTACTCGTGTAGTTGGAGAAGCGGCCGAGAACATCATCACCAGCCGGGAAGTACAGATCAACGACATGCTCGAGCAAGCTGCGTTTGGTCGTCTTCCGGGACAAACACAAATTCGAGCTCTTCGCGGATCAGAAAAGAATTTTCCGATCGAAGTTCAAACTGTACTGCGTGAATGGGTGATTTATATCGAGGCAAAATCGTTCGACTCAAGTGACGTCTCCCAAGCGGATCTTGCTCGCACCTTGAAAACTGCACAAGAAAATTTGTCCTCGATTCCGGCGTGGAAATCGCTTGATGCGACTTCCGCAGAAATAAGTGAAATCCTCGAGCGAAAACTGGCTGCGAAAAAATTCTTGCGATTGAAAACTGATTCGGCGCAAGTGCCGATCACAGATAATGAAGCGCTTGCTTACTACAAAAAAAATCGTCTGAAGTTCGGCGAATTGCCATTCTCTTCGTTCCGCGAAAACATCAAAACATTCCTAATTAAGCAGCAAATGGATCGCCGTTTGGCTGAGTGGCTCGAGGTTCTCGAGCGAAAATACAAAGTTCGCAATTTCATTGCGGGGTAACCGTTGACCCCTCGCGCGCTCACCATTGAAGATGCTGAGGCTGTTCGGCAACTTTTATGTCAGTCTAAAAACATTCCGGGCGTTCCAGAATGGACGTTTCAGTCCACAGAAGACTCCTTGCGTCATTACAGCGGGCTTGGCCTTGAAGACGATCAGGGGCTGGCTGCGGTTCTACTTTTTCGTGATGTGCCCGGCTCCCGCGAGATCCTTCACTTGGCGACCGCCGAAAGAATTCGCAGAAAGGGTTGGATGGAACAGCTTTTAGGCGAACTTATTAGTCAACAAGCTGCTGAAGCCGAACTATGGCTCGAGGTCCATGAGTCTAATTTAGCGGCCCGCCGACTCTATGAGAAAGTAGGTTTTGTCGAAGTGGGAATACGCCCTCGATACTACGCGGACGGGGGAACCGCTGTTCTCTATAACCTCAGATAAAAACTTGCGTTTCCCGGATCGTCTTGGTAGTTAAATCGCTCACGTTTGAATATGGCCCTGAAGGGCCATTTTTTTTGGTTAGTTAATTTTTTGGGTAACCAAGAAAGAGCTTAAAAGCGCATGCAAGGCGAAGTGATTGATCGCATCCGTCGAATGGCGGATGAAGTTGCAACCCGAGAAGGTTGCGCGATTTACGATCTCGAGTTCGTTGGCAGCGGTGGCAGTCGGATCTTACGCATCTACATCGACAAAGCCGGCGGCGGCCAAGTCTCGATCGAAGATTGCGCGAACGTTTCACGCGGCATGAATCTCATGCTTGATGTTGACGACGTTATTCCCGGTGGACAGTACAGCCTTGAAGTTTCAAGCCCCGGGGTTGAAAGGGTGTTGCGAGTTCCTTGGCACTTTGAGAAAGCGATCGGGCAAACGATCAGCTTAAAGACTTTTGCGCCGCTGATTGATTTCAACCCTGAGCGCTCGGAGCTCGCAAAAGCGCGCACGCTGCTGGGCAAGTTGGATGCAATGGACGAAAAAGGCGTGAAGGTAGTTGGAGAGGCGATGGGTGATCCGGTGTTTGTACCGTTTGAGTCGATCACCAAGGCGCACACAGTGTTTGAGTACACTCCGAAGGGACCACCGAAAGGTGGCGGCGGAAAGAAGACGAAAAAATAAAGTTTCGTGAGCGAGAGTTCGCGATTGGTTCTAAAAACTGAATAGCTAGTAGAGGGATCTCTAAAAAAACTAAAAGATCCCAAAGTATGGAGAGAAAAAATGGCAGCAGATAATGTGTTTTCCGATTTAAGCCGAATGATTGAACAGGTCGGAAAAGATAAGGGCATCGATAAACAAGTCGTCATCGACGCGGTTATTCAAGGCATGCTCGTGGCTGCACGTAAAAAGTACGGCACATATCGCGACATCGAAGCGCAGTATAACGAAGAGACGGGCGAAGTTGAGCTTTTTGAATTCAAAGAAGTCGTTTCTGTTGAAGACTTCGTCGATGAAGAAATCGAAATCGTTCCTGACGATGCTCGCCAGTTAAATCCTGAAATTCAAATCGGCGATTCTATCGGCATGAAGCTTGAGGCAACTGATCTTGGCCGAATAGCAGCGCAAACGGCGAAACAAATTATCACTCAGCGTGTTCGCGATGCTGAACGCGAAATTATTTATAACGAGTTCGAACAACGTAAAGGCGAAATCGCTTCTGGTATCGCTCGCCGTGTAGAGCGTGGCGCGATCGTTGTGGATCTTGGTCGTACGGAAGCTTACATTCCACCACGCGAACAAATTCCGGGTGAAGTATATAAGCCTGGTGATCGTCTTCAAGGCTACATCCTCGATGTTCGCCAGACGACTCGTGGTCCACAGATCATCATGTCGCGCGCTTCAGAACTTTACTTGATGAAACTTTTCGAAATGGAAGTTCCAGAAATTTACGACGGTATCGTGCAGATCCAAGCTGCGGCTCGTGAGCCGGGCGCTCGCGCTAAAATCGCAGTGACAAGCAAAGACGCATCAGTTGATCCAGTTGGAGCTTGCGTTGGTATGAAAGGTTCGCGCGTTCAGAACATCGTCCAGGAATTGCGCGGCGAAAAAATCGACATCGTTCCTTGGGACGAAGACGTCACTCGTTTCGCAGTGAACGCTCTGGCGCCTGCGGAAATTTCTCGTGTGTTCGTTGATGAAGCGAATAAAGAGATGGAGATCGTAGTTCCAGATAACCAATTGTCATTGGCAATCGGTAAAAAAGGTCAGAACGTTCGCTTGGCTGCGAAGTTGACTGGCTGGAAACTCGATATCACTTCGGATTCGAACGCAGCTCAGAAAACGGCAGAGTCGATCTTCAACCTTATGCTCATTCCGGGCATGTCGGAGACGATGGGGCAAAACATCTTCCAATCGGGTTTTGGCAGCTTCCAATCGATCGGTGCAGCGAAGACCGAAGATATTATGGCGATCCCGGGATACGACAGCCCGGAAAAAGCCGACAAACTTATCGGTGATGCGAATGCACTCATTGCGAAGTACAAAGCTGACGGCGTTGATGTTCCAAAAGCACCGAAGGCTCAAGCAGCCGTTGAAGTTAAGGGTGGCGACGCGAAGTCACAAGCTGAAGAGCGCTTGAAAGCTGAATTTGCGGCTATTAATAAAACTGAAGCCGAAGAAACTGTGAAAACTGAAACGGCTACTGGGGACACAGCTACCGTAACGGATAACTGATAACGGAATTATACTGATATCAGATATCGGATATCCGATATCTGATATCTGATGGACTGGGGAGTAATGCAGAACGTGAGTCAACCAAAGGTATTTGAATTCGCCAAAGAGATCGGCATGGAGACGCTGGCGCTTATGGATAAGATCCGTGAGTGGAAGCTTCCAGTACGCAGCCACATGGCGGAACTCGAGCCAGATATGCTCGACACCATTCGTGAGCGTCTGAAGGCAGAAAAAGAAACGAAGCCAAGCGATGCTGGTAAGAAAAAGAAGGTCGCAAAAAAAGCGGCAGCTCCGGCTGCAGCTGATGCTGAACCTGTAGCGGCCAAGCCTGCTGCGAAAAAAGCAGTTGCTGGAACGGCCGCAAAAGCCGCCGCGCCAAAAGCAAAAGCTCCCGCTGCGAAGAAAGCAGCCTCGAAATCTTCCGCCGCTGAAGCCGCTCTCGCTCCAGCCGCTGGTGGTAAAAAAGTTGTTCGCAAAACTGCAGTTAAAACCGTCGTTCGCAGAGCTCCCACTGAAGAAGAACGAAAAGCTCAAGAAGCTGAAGCGGCGGCACTTGCTGCGGCCGAAGCTGCTGAAGCAGCACCAGCTCCCGAAGTTGAAGCAGCGCCTGCGCCAGAAGCAGTGGCAGCCGCTCCTGAAGAAGCTGAAGAGTCTGTTGCCGCGCCGGCAGCGCCAACTCCGCAAGTGGTGGCTCCGCCAGCACCTTCGGGCCCGGCTCGTAAGCGCGAAGTATCGATGACCTCAGCTGGTCCATCGAGTGGAATTCGCTCTGAAGCTCCTCGCAGAAATATCGTAGGTCGCATGGACTTGAGCCGTGTGTCGAATCCACAGCAGCAAGGTAGCGGCGGTGCGGGCGGCGATCGTCCTCAGCGTGCAGGCCCTGTTATCGGTCGTCCAGGCCAAGCGCCTCCAGGTGGACCACAACGCACACTTCGTACGGGTTTCGTCGCGGCTCAACCGATGGCGTTTCCTGAAGAAGGTGGTGATGACCGCCGCGGAAGATTTGAAG
>JANOUF010000379.1:0-2275 GCA_031416685.1 Bdellovibrionales bacterium | reverse complement strand
CTCACAACGCAGATGTACTTTGCGGGGCACAAATTAAATTCGGCAGATCGGATTTTAAAAAGTCTGAGTCCTGCCGATCGAGATAGCGTCATCGTCGAATTTCAACGACCGAATTCACGCAAATATGAACCGGAGTCGGGCGTTGGAGTATTTAACATCGTGTTACGAAAAGCTTAAGCGTCAGAGTCGGGCAAAGGCGCGAACTGGGAATGTGCCAATGCCCTTAAATTTTGGCGGCAACGCTGTAAAAGTAAAGTCACTCGCCGGTAAACGATGTAGCTCGCATAGATGCTCGACAATAAGAATTCCTGCGCCGAGTAAAATTGAATGAGCGGGTCGAGAGCGCGTCGTTGTGTCATCGATATTGTGGGAATCGATCCCAACAAGTTTCGCTCCAGCGTCTTTTAAAAATTTTGCCGCAGCTTCAGTTAGGAATGGGTGATTCTCAAAGTAAGCATCCGTTCCCCAATGGCGAGACCAGTTAGTCTCGACTAGAACTGCTTTGCCGCACAGGTCAACGCCATGAAAAAGTTCGGGTCCAATCTCCCTCTGGGTTGATGTCAATTTTATCGCTGGAAGGTCGGCCGAGGCCTCAATCGGATACTCGTCGAACCCTTTTCCGTCCTCGTAACGATGAAACGGGCAGTCCATATAAGTGCCCGTGTTTGCGACCATCTCAATTTTTGCAATATGAAATTCCGTTCCTGGCTCGTAAAGCGATCTTGACGCCTCCCGCGAAAGATAATCGCAAACGATAGGTGCAGGCAGACCTTTGTACGTCGTCATCCCAGATTCAATGACGTGGCTCAAATCGATGTGTTTAAGATTTCCCTCGGCCAATTCAGTTCCTTTCGAAGTAAAGAAATAATAACTTCGATAGCATGCATTGCAAGAACTGTTAGGGCTTGGTATCGCTTAAGTCATAACTATGGATTTTATCTTTGCCGCGCCAGAAATTTGGTCCATCAGCTCAGACGCTGATGCGAAACCTATCGTTGAGAAAGCGCTGCCCGCGTTTCGAGTCGTGTACTTCGCCACACCCAAAGAGTTGCGGATTGCTTTAAACGATTCCGCCCGAGCAAAACCAAGTATGGTTATAGTGGACCTCGATCCATTTTCGGATGACGCGATAGTAAAAGAATTGAAACAAACGTCACTCAGCGAACAAAAGATTCCTCTCATTGTTTGCGGACAAAAGGATCGTGTTAACTCCCTTCGTGCCTTTATAGATTTGGGAGTCGTTTGCTTATTGTTAAAACCATTTCTTCCAGAAGAAGTCGTGGTGCGTATGGAACTCGCTGCGCTCACAGCTTCTCGACACGTTCAATACACGCTTAGTTTTTTGCGATCTTTCGGTGCTGAACTCACGTCGACAGAATTGAAGATTTTATTTTGCTTCCTGGCTAAAGAGTCGCAATCAATCTCGCGCACCGAGATTATGAAGACTTTGTGGGAAGGCGTTATAGTTCATCCAAAAACGTTAGACGTTCATTTGTTTAATTTAAGAAAAAAACTTTCGAGTGTGGGTTGCCAAATCGTTTCCGAACGAGGCGGTACCTGGACACTCAAGAAACAAAACGAGGTGGGGGCTCTATGAATAGCCAATCAATGAAACGCATCGGTGAATTTTTCCGTGAAAACCGAATGAAAACTGAGATGGACGCTGAAGCCGTCGTAAATGAATTAGGTCTTGTGAGTGTCACCCAGCTTTTCGAATACGAATCTGGAAGTGTGCAAATCCCACTCGAAGATTTGTTCGCAATGTCTAACCTTTATAATATCCCACCCGATGAAGTCGTTCGTTTCTTATATGTCCTCTCTGTTGAGGGTGCGGAAGACTCTTCTAAAGAAGTTTTGGGTCGTTAAAAATGGCTACAGGCTTTACGTATAAGAATTATTTACCGAGCAAGGTAAGTCCCTCTGTTAGTTCTGGAATTCAAGACATTGCCCCTGTAATATCCCCACCTAATACGGAGGCAAGGGCAAGGGCAATGGCAGTGGCTACTCAACTAAAAAGTTTATCTTCGACAGACAAGGGAAGCCTAGCTTCCCGTTATTATCAGACCGTTACCCAGATCGCACAGCTTGTTAGCCAAGCTGGATTTGAGCTCGAAGGCTTCCGGGCCGACGGTATTACACGCTTTCCATCTCTACCTGCACCACATCAACAAGGCATCGTTCAAGGACTCGATACGTTTTTGGAAATGTGTCTCTCAGCGATCCAAGATGGCGTCGAGTTCCGTGGTGATAACCAGTCTGCAGTATGGTGGGTGAT
>JANOUF010000378.1:0-3831 GCA_031416685.1 Bdellovibrionales bacterium | reverse complement strand
CTAAAAGACTTCGTCGTAAAATACAAAAACATGTCCGGCTACTCCTGCACCTTCATTCCCGGCTGGGACTGCCACGGCCTTCCCATCGAACTCAACGTCACCAAAGAGTTAGGCCCGAAACGAAAAGAGAAAACAGATTCAGACATCCGAACCCTTTGTCGCGCAGAAGCTGGCAAATGGATCGACAAACAACGTGAGCAATTTATTCGCCTCGGTATCATTGCCGATTGGCAAAATCCCTATTTAACGATGCAACCCGCGTACGAAGCAGAAGAAGTGCGGGAGCTTGCACGTATTTTGAAAAACGGAGTTTTGTACCGCGGTGAAAAACCAGTTTACTGGTGCCCGACTATGCAAACAGCACTCGCTGAAGCTGAAGTTGAGTATCACGAGCATACGTCGCATTCGATTTATGTGCGTTTTCCAATGGTGAAGGGCCTCGAAAAGTTCGGAGATAAAATTGCTAAAGCTGGAAAGCCAGTTTCGGTCGCAATTTGGACAACGACTCCTTGGACACTTCCCGCAAATTTAGGCGTCGCAGTTCACCCTGATTTCGTTTACGAATTTTTTGATTCTGGCGAAGACTTAGTTTTATTTGCAAAAGACCTTCGCGAGTTCGTTGAGAAAGAAACCGGCAAGTCTTTTAAACCAACAGGTGTGACGGTCAAAGGAACTGAGCTTGAAAAAATGGAAGCGCGCCATCCGTTCTATGATCGCGCTTCACTTTTTGTTTTAGGTGATCACGTAACGCTCGAAGCCGGCACAGGTGTCGTGCACACAGCTCCAGGCCACGGCCAAGAAGATTATCAGGTTGGACTCAAATACGGTTTGAAGATCTACAGTCCTGTCGATCCGGCTGGTCGCTACACAAATGACGTTCCAGAATATGAGGGAACTAAAATCTTTGACGCTAATCCAATTATCGTCGAGCGATTACGCGAAGCCGGAAAACTTCTTGGACACAAAACTTTTCAACATCAATACCCTCACAACTGGCGCTCGAAGACGCCATTGATTTTCCGTGCGACAGCTCAGTGGTTCATGGCAATGGACAAACCCGAGTACAACATTCGTAAAAAAGCTTTGAAAGTCGTCGGCGAAATCAAGTTCGTTCCCGGCTGGGGTGAAAATCGCTTACGTTCGATGGTTGAGAATCGTCCCGACTGGGTTCTTTCTCGTCAGCGTATATGGGGTGTACCAATCCCTGTGTTCTATTGCAAAAAATGTGAATGGGCGCTGGTGGATAGCGAAGTCATGAACCGCGTTGCTGATGCAATTGAAAAAGAAGACGGCATCGAAGCGTATCACCGCCATCAAGAGTCTGATTTTACAAAAGGCGCGAAGTGCGGTGGCTGTGGCAATTCTGATTTCCGCAGATCAACGGACATCTTAGATGTATGGTTCGACTCAGGCGTTTGTCATGCGGCTGTTCAAAAACGTCGCGATGGAATGAAGGTTCCAGCCGACATTTATCTTGAAGGAAGCGATCAGCATCGAGGTTGGTTCCAGACTTCACTTCTTTCTGCACTTGGTTCACACGGAGAAACTCCATTTACGACGCTGCTCACTCACGGATTCGTGATGGACACCAAAGGTCGCAAAATGAGTAAGTCTCTCGGTAACGTTGTTGAGCCAGAAAAAATTTGGACTAAGCAAGGTGCTGAGATCTTAAGATTGTGGGCTGCGTACGAAGACTACGGCCAAGACATGTCGTGTGGCGATGAGAGTTTTGCGCGCGTCACGGAAACGTATCGTCGCTTCAGAAACACAATGCGTTTCTTGCTTGGAAATATTCACGATTTCAATTCAGAAAAAGATCAAGTCGCCTTTAAAGATATGACGCTTCTTGATCAGTGGGCTATGGGCCGACTCAACGAACTTATTCGCAAAGTCACTGAAAGCTACGACAACTACGAGTTCTACAAAGTTTATCACGCGCTCAACTTGTTTTTTACAGTGGATCTCTCGGCTGGCTATCTCGACATGCTCAAAGATCGTCTTTACACATTCAAAAAAGACGGCCGCGAGCGAAAATCTGCACAAACTGTACTGTACATTCTGTTAACGCATCTAACTCGGCTCATGGCACCCATCACATCGTTCCTTTCAGAAGAAACCTGGAGCTATATCCCAGGTAAAAAAGCAGAAAGCGTACTTCTGACCGACATGCCAAAGCCACAGCCAGAGTGGGACAACGAAAAACTGGCGAGCCAAATCGCAGCACTCTTTGAAATCCGCTCTGACGTTTCGAAAACGTTAGAAGAGCTTCGCCGCGAGAAAACTATCGGCGGCGGTCTTGATGCGAAAGTCAGCATCACGGCAGATGGCGAACGAGCGGAGCTTCTCAAAACTCACAACAACTTACTCAGCGAGTTTTTTATAGTTTCCCAAGTCGATGTAAAGGTGGGAGGCTATGGAGTAGCTGCTGGTAAAGCGCTGGGACTCAAGTGCGAACGTTGTTGGTACTTCGATGAAAAAACCGGCCAAGATTCGCGCTTCCCAAGTGCATGTCCAAAGTGTGTGACGGCTTTAAGTTAAAGGGTTTTAAATTAGATGAAGATTAAATACCTTCTCCTACTCGCTATAGCCGGAGCCGTGATCACTTCGGATCAGGTTTCGAAGATGTACATTCACACGCATTTTCGTCTCGGCGAAGAGATGGTCGTGATTCCAAAGTACTTCAATCTAACGTATTTGCAAAACACGGGCGCTGCTTTCGGCATTTTCGCGGACCTTCCGACAACGTATCGCGAGATTTTCTTCTTAGTCATGCCGCCGATCGCACTTCTTATTATCCTCGCGCTCCTCCGCGGTATTCGTGACAACGAGCGGTCAGGTATCGTTGCGCTTTCATTGGTTTTTGGCGGAGCGGTTGGCAATTACATTGACCGTTTGCGATTCCACTACGTAATCGATTTCTTGGATTTCCACATAGACGAATTCTACCACTGGCCGTCGTTTAACATTGCCGATATGGCTATCGTTGTAGGCGTGGGGATTCTTATGTTCCTTGAATGGAGCAAAGTTCGCAGCGATAGCAAGGCAAAGACCGCATCCGTGTGACCGATTCTTTAATTTACTTCGCCATTATTAGCGTCGCCTTCTGCTTGGGCCTGGTTTGGTTTGCCCGGCGTGCCGACAATCACGAACTCTCCCAGCGGACTGCGATGGACATCGGTCTCGCATTGATGTTCGGCGGCTTCTTAGGCTCAAGAGCATTTCACGTTTTATACGAGGCGCCGAGTTTATACTTAGAAAATCCAATGCAGATTTTTCGAGTGTGGGAAGGCGGATTTGTTTGGTACGGCGGCGTGATCGTGGGACTTCTGACTGCGGTTGCGATTATAAAATCAAAACGTGAACCGCTCGCGAAGTGGCTCGATGTATTAGCTCCCGTCGCAGCCGCATCTTATGCGCTTGGCAGAACGGCATGCTGGTTTGAAGGCTGTTGTTACGGCCGCTACTGCACAATTGCTGACTTTCAATTCCAGTTCCCCGCTCAGCTCTTTGCTGTTGTTTGGGAGGCCGGAGTCGCTTTCTATTTACTTTTACGGGAAGCTCGACCTTCGTCGAAAACGACCCGTGATGGATCTTTGTTTGCGACCTACCTCATTCTTCACGGCTTAGGTCGAGTGGTTATGGAAATTTTCCGAGACGACGAACGCGGCCCTGCGGTCGGACCACTTACTGTTTCAATATTGATCAGCATAGGGCTAATTGCGATCGGCTTTATCTGGCGCAGGTCTCTAAAAATTGACATCCGAAGCCGATAAGATTTCGATGCACTATCAAGTACTCGTTCTCATTTTTGCTGTCGTATCTATGGCTGTG
>JANOUF010000377.1:0-5469 GCA_031416685.1 Bdellovibrionales bacterium | reverse complement strand
GTGTATGGAAACCCGGTTGAAATTCCAGTTACGGAAACTCATCCGCGCCAAGCTATCAGCCCCTACGGTCGTTCCAAATTGATGGTGGAATTTGCACTGGAAGATTTCGCAAAAGCGTACGGCCTTGGCTTCGTCGTGCTCCGTTATTTCAACGTCGCTGGTGCTCATCCAGACGGAACAATTGGCGAAGACCATCAGCCTGAATCGCACCTAATTCCTAGAGTTCTCCTCGCGGCGCGCAACCAAGATTTTACACTACCGATTTATGGAACAGATTACAGCACTCAAGACGGAACCTGTGTGCGCGACTATATCCACGTACAAGATCTCGTTGCCGCTCATATTTTGGCGCTCCAAAAAATTCAGCTTGGGTTTGGCACTGCATACAACCTGGGTAGCGAGAGCGGCTTCACAGTGCGAGAAGTAATTAGAGCCTGCGAACGTGTCACTAATCGTAAGATCGATACTGTCGAACATGCCCGCCGACCTGGCGACCCCGACAAACTCGTCGCTAGTAGCGATAAAATTCGCCGCGAGCTGGGATGGACGCGTAAGTACCCGGAGCTCGAGACCATTATTGGCCACGCTTGGGTTTGGCACAGTAACTTTCCTCAAGGGTACGCCAAACATCTACTTTAAGGATGGTTGGCCTGTTGTTGTTTCTTCAACAAGCCGGTAAGAATATTAATAACACATGAAAAAGCTGATCCGAGGGATTCTCGATTTTAAGAAAAATATCCGCCCAGGATACCGCGAAACTTTCGCTCGGCTCGCGCTTGGCCAAAAACCCGATTCACTATTAATTGCGTGCTCCGATTCGCGTGTGGCTCCGAACCTGTTCGCGTCAACGGAGCCAGGCGATATGTTCGTTATTCGTAACGTGGGCAACATGGTGCCGCCTGCGAAAATGGGTTCAAGCACGCCCGACGGTGATCACTCAGAAGCAGCTGCTGTTGAGTTCTCACTTTCACGTCTCCCCGTGCGCGACATCATTGTTTGCGGTCATTCTGATTGTGGTGCGATGCAAGCACTTGTAGAGGGCAAAGAAAATTTGGATATGCCTTGCGTTCGCAATTGGCTGCAATTCGGCGATGAGGGCTTAGGTTTACTTCTCTCTGGACAATCGCTCGATAAAACTTTGTCGCCAGTCAATCAGCTGTCGCAACTCAACGTTGTTCAACAAATGCAGCACATCCAAAGCTATCCGCATGTGCGTAAACGAGTTGCTGAGGGCACGCTAAGAGTACATGGCTGGTGGTTTGATATTCGAGCCGCAAACGTCAGTGCTTATGAGCCGAAGCTAAAGAAATTCATTTTGATTGATGAAGCTTATGCCCAGCGGTTTCTAGAACCAGAAAACACGCAACGCACTTAAGTTCCTCCTAGATCGAGGAACAGTGTAAATCAACGCTTCTTCATCAGCCAATACGCAGGCACACCGGCTGCGATAATCCCGAGGCCAATCGCAGACTCTCGAGGACTATTGAGCAAAGTGTTCACAAGTAGACAGATCGTAGTGAGAATAAAGAGCGCAGGGACATACGGATAGCCGAAGGTTTTGTAGGTTCGCTCAAGTTCTGGATAACGCTTCCTAAACACGAATACGGAACTAGTTGTCGCAGTAAAGAAAATCCATGAAGCAAACACGACGTAATCGGTTAGCTGATCGAACGTTCCTGAAAGTGCGAGAATGATCGCGAGAACACCTTGCACAAGCAAAGATACAACTGGTGTTTGTCTTGTTGGGTGGAGACGAGCAAGTGGTTTAAAGAAAAGTCCGTCTTGAGCGAGTGCGTAGGGAACGCGCGAGTTTGTAAGAACGGAACCGTTCATTGCACCGATCGCTGATAAGAAAAACCCGCCAGCTAAAATTGGGTAACCGATAGATCCAAGAAATGTTTGTGCTGCTTTCGTAGCGACCGGAAGCGCGTCTGGATTGTATTTTGAATTGGCACTCATGACTTCGCTAAACGGAAGCGCATAAAAATATGCAATATGGACGAGTACATAAATAAAGACGATGGCGAGTACGCCTAGTCCTAGAGAAAGTGGAATGTTTCTCTTTGGGTCTTTAATTTCTCCTGCGACCATCGGTAAGTTGTCCCACCCGCCATATGCCCATGTGGCTGCCAAGATGGCTGCGCCAAACGCGCTTAATCCTGGCCAGCCAGTGCTTTCAGCAGGAGCCTCAAAATTATGAACTCCCGCAGATTGAGCGAAGAAGAAAATTCCGCCGATGACAAATAAAATTAAAAATACTTTTAGTGCCGTCAGAAACGATTGAACGTGACCACCGAGGACAACACCGGCGCAGTTGATAAGAGTAAAGATAGCAATGAGTGAAACTGCAAAAACTTTTGGTCCTCCAAAGATCGACATATCTATTATAGGAGCGGCGAACGTCGCTGATCCGACTGCATAAGCTGCGATTGATCCAGGTGCAGCCGCCCAAAATCTTTGCCACCCATAAAGAAATGCGGGGAGATCGCCGTACGCTTTTCTTAAGTAAACATATTCGCCGCCCGCTTGCGGAAAGAGCATTCCCAATTCTGCGTAAGTGAGAGCGCCCGCTAATGCAAGTAAGCCAGCCGCTACCCATGCGAGTAAAACATATAGAGGGGATCCCACCGTCTGCGACATAATCGCGGCTTTGAGGAAAACGCCTGTGCCGATGATCGTGCCAACGACCAATGAAAACGAATCGAGTAAACCGAGTCTTCGAGTCTGCATATATTCATAGGCTTATAACGAGACACCTTTGTTTGACTAGCGTAATGAGATTGTTACGGTGCTCGGACCTTTTATGTCGAACTTTTTGTTTCACTGCAGGAGGTTGACAGTTTCAAAAAACCCCCCCGAGTCCCGTGTACTTACAAAGGTGTTAGTGAAATGACAGCGCTAACAATCCACACCACAATTACTCCAGATCGCAGGAACTCCCTACCGGCGCTCGGCACAACCCTTGTAATAGATAACTTCATCAGGGGGTTCCAGATGCAGTCATTCACGAACGTTGCTTCGCTTTCTAAAATCGTTTTGGCATTAGTGATCAGCGCTACTTTTCTTTCTTTCGCAGAGGCGCAAAATCTTTCAGGTTCCCACTATGGTTTGAATATCATCGGTGTACCAAAGGGTAAGTCAGCGTCGATGACCGGCAACCAAGGTCACAGAATTTTTGTACCACTTGCTTCCGCTACCAAGATTTATTTAGCAGAGGGTGATTTTCAAGTTCTCGACGCTAACGGAACCGATGGATCGGCAAAATTCCAATTACCTAGCCCTGATCCGGATGGTGACGGCGTAACAGCTTACTCGGTGTTTGCTCGCGCGCTCGGGAAACCAGGTGGTTCTGCCACGATGGTGACTTGCGCAACTGACCCAACAACAGGCGAAGAAGTGTGCAGCACTGAGAGCATGGTTGCGGTACGCAGTACAGGTAAAAGCAGCTGGACGAACGTGTCTAGGCAGCTCTTGTATCTTTACGCCGATCTCGATGATGACGGAATTTCAGAACGCTATGCTTTGTTCGATGATCGCCTACAAGATTACTTCTGGAGCTACGACAACGCTGGCTTGAAGTTGCTCCAGCTCCGCTTCTACGAGCAAATTAGAACGGATGTGAATTAATAACCCAAAACACCCAAACCCGATCCTAACCCGATCCAACCACCAACAACCTGAAAGGCCGCTTGCCGACACAAGCGGCCTTTCGCTATTGTAGAGTCTCAAAACAAAAGGCTCTCCCGTTTGACCACTACGATTTTACTTCTACTTGCTGGACTCATCGCTGGATTGATCGACTCGATTGCCGGCGGCGGCGGGTTAATTACGGTTCCGAGTTTCGTGCTCGTACTTGGACCGGGCGTGACAGCAATTGCTACGAACAAAATTGCCGGAACCGCTGCTGCTGGTGTTGCGTTGCTGATTTACATGAAAAATGGGCACGTGGCTCTTCGAGGGAAGCTCGTGTTCGCGATACTCGTAGGGATCGGTGCATACCTCGGTAGTGTGCTCGCGCCGCTTTTTCCTCCGGTTGCATTCAAATATCTTTTGTTTGTCATTTGTCCGCTGATCTTGTTTGTCGTTTGGAGAAAAGATCTATGGGTGAAAGAACGATCGCCTCTGCCTGTCGCTCATTGGCGACTATGGATCGCTGGATTTTTCTGCGGACTCTATGACGGCATCGCTGGCCCTGGTGGCGGCACACTCATGTTTTTGTCGCTTTTGTTTTTTGGTCGCATGCCGCTTTTAGGTGCGATGGGCACAGCAAAAGTTGCAAACCTGACGTCGGCTGGTGTTTCACTTGCCTCGTACGCATCGCAAGGGCTGGTGCAATGGCGAACTGGCTTGATCGTTGGTGCTTCTATAGCAGTTGGCGCTGTTATTGGTGCAGAATTTGGAACTAGGAATGCCGCAACTGCAGTGCGTTTGGCTCTCACTGTCGTTGTGACGCTTCTCTTAGTTCGTCTTGCTATGACGCCATAATCGTCGATATATTTTCTTAAATGGTTGATTTTCTTTTTTCCTGAGGTGAACACATGAAAGCTTGGATACAAAAAAATCGCGGCTTCCTTTTAGCCATCGGAATTTTGCTTTTTGTGCGCGGAGCGATCGCAAACCAATATATAGTGCCAAGTGGTTCTATGCTTCCGACGATTCAAATCGGTGATCGCCTATTTGTCGACCGCCTCGCCTATGACTTTAAGATTCCGCTCACAAAAATTTCATTGGTAAGATTTGGCGATCCTGAGCGCGGCGACATCATCGTTTTTGATTCGCCTGAGGCTGCCGGTGGCGTGGTCATGGTGAAACGCCTGATTGGTTTGCCGGGCGACCATATCGAACTTAAAAACGGATCGATGTTTTTAAACGGTGAGAAATTCGAAGACGATCCGTTTGGTAATGAAGTGAGCTTAGTTGTTCCAGACGATCAGTTTTTCATGATGGGCGACAATCGTAATAATAGTGCCGATAGTCGAGCGTGGGGCCTTGTTCCTCGCGCCAATCTCATTGGTCGTACCCGAAACGTCCTTTACTCCGCAAACTTTTTAGAACTCTCAGTAAATTGGGATCGATTCGGTAAGGCACTGAATTAAGTTTCGGTACCTATCAACAGGCAAAGGTCGCAAAAAGAAACACAAATCCGTCCCACTCTCGTACAATTTTTAAAAGGCCTGAACTATTTTTTTGCAAGTCGTCGCCAGAGTCCTTCAATGACGGGCGACTCCACCCGATAAGTCGAGTGTCCTTAAGCTCAAACTCATTCGGAGGCATTTGAAAATGAAGTTCAATTTGTTACTAGCAACCTTTGTGGCACTCTCATTCGCAGCGCCCGCACAAGCGCACAATCACGAAGAAAAAAAGCCAGTTGAGAAGTCGGCCGAGAAAAAAGCAGCCCACGAGCACAAACACGATAAGGCTTGCAAACATAAAGACAAAGACGGCAAGTGCGAAGTGCACCATAAAGAC
>JANOUF010000376.1:0-5137 GCA_031416685.1 Bdellovibrionales bacterium | reverse complement strand
ACCATTGGGCCATCTACGGTCCAGAAATATACTGGCTTGTCAGTAGTATTTCTTGTAGTTTTGTTTGAAATATTATTTGAAACACCTTTTGGCGTTGCACGGCTCTCAGTTGCTTCGTCTTGAGGTTTTGGTGAAGCGTGATCATTGCGCCGAACGACAGTTGGCGCTGGGCGCTCAGCAGGCCCACGACTTTTTTTGCGCTCGCTTAAAAAATCCGTGAGCTCACTCGCACCTTGAGGGTTCGTGTTGGTGCGACCGCCAAGAACATCTTTTAGTCCACGGGCGTTTCGAACTTCTTTTTCATTTTTTTTGCGGCCCCCGCGTTGATTATCGCGGCTGCCTCGACTTCTTCGTTTCATTCGTGATCACGCTAACATAGAAAATCTTTTGCGCACATCCTTTCGGCTTATGGCGCGGGGTTGCAAACGATTCATAACGAGACGTCAAACGGCAAAAAGGATAGCAACCGCAAGCCACGGGCACCCGTTATTGTAATGGTAGGAAAGGAGGGCAAATGAAGACCCTCTTATGCGCCATAAGTTTTTTAGTTTGTTTTAGCAGTTGCTCGCCCGGCCGAGTCGCTATTGGCAGCCGAATGACCGCAAGTGATAAATCGGGGACCGCCGGAAGAGACGATCAAGTCACAAACACTCCTAGCATTCCTGGTTCCGATTCCGCTCCTGAGCCAGCCGAGCCGCCTCCCATCACGCTGGGAAGTTATCCGTGGATTCTCATTCAGAAGGTCGAGCCGTTGCCCGATGGCACCACAAAATATTATGGGATTGCCCTAGATGAAAACGATCCTCCCGGCATTCCAATAAGCTCTGGCTATCTTCGGTACAATCACGCGAGAAGTTCCAAATGGATTCAGGTACCAATCCGCATAACCGATAAGCGAAAAGGGTTTCTTGAATTTACACTACCTAAAGGATTGAAGTTCACGGTCGATGAAATCGACGTCATCCTCTCAGGACCCGGCTACACATCGGGAGTCTTCCCAGTTTGCGATTTCGATGACTTCTAAGCGTATCGTTGCACTAATTGGAATCTGCTTTCTGTTGATGGCACTCACCTATCTCGTTGGTGGCGGGGAGATACTGACTCGTCAGGTGATCCATCCGCTACAATTCCATGTGCGCAACGATTTCGGGTACGGGCCGAAATTTAACTCCCGGATTAAGATCTACGCTGTCGACCACAAAACAATGTCCTACGTCGGCTTGGAAAATATACCGATCGATGACTGGATTGTTCTGTTTCATGCGCTTGCTGATGCAAATGTCTCAGCCGTCCTCGTTGATAAAACGTTTCCGCTACCGCTTTCGAAAGATGAATCGAAAATTCGTCAACTACGAGAGGCCATTCGCAAAACTGCGCCCGTTACTGCCGGCGCTTTTTTTGTTGAAAAACCTATGGCGGGATTCTCTGAAATCGAAACTCGGTCGCTCGGTTTTAATTTTCAAGCGCTCGAGCAGCTGCCTGTTTTGAGCGGTCATGTTTATGGCCCGACTTCGGATCTCATCCGAGCATTCTCGTCTGTCGGTCACACGAACTATGAAGATCACGGCTTTATCAAACCGATCATTCGAACTCGAGACGACAGCGCCATCGCATTCTGGGGCTTAGATGCAGCCGGGCCAATCAATGAAGTGAATGGTGAACTCCATATTAATAATCATCACGTCCCAGTAAATAGTGACGGCGATACTTTGGTAAATTTGGCTGCTGCTGAGGATTATTGGAGCCGCACGAGAAGTTTAGTCGGATTGCTCAAGCGAGCTCGTTCGAATCAAAAACTAAATGAGCTTAACAAGGGTGACGTCGTTCTAATTTTTGCCGATATGGTTCAGGGCACATCGTTTCGAAATACACCCGCAGGAACGATGCCCGGTGCATTCATAATGAGCGCGGTTGTTAACAGCGCATTCGAAAATAACTGGATCAGACCCATTGGCGGAGAGCTGATTTATTTACTTTTCGCAGGCATTTTGGGTGCAATTGTTGCGCTTTGCTTACGCCCTATTGCTTTTATTCTCGCCATTTCATCAATTACTTTTTGTGTCGTGGGTGCACCTATTTATTTCTTTTGTACTGAAGGAGTCGATATCCCCTGGGGGCTTTCACTCGTCGCGTTCTGGATGAATGCGGGAGTTCTATTTACAGAAAAAGCCCGCCACTCCGACGAGAGATCGAAGCATTTGCATTTCTCTCTCGCGGGAATGATTGGTCCCAAAAAGTTAGAACGAGTTTTGAAAAACCCGCAGCACTTGCAATTGAAACCAAATTGCCAAGTTCTCACAATCATGTTCATCGACATCGTCGGGTTTTCAGTCAATGCGAAAGATCAGAATCCAGAAGTGATGTTCCAACAGCTACGAGATCACTTAAGCCACATCGCCGATGTCGTTCATGAATGCGGCGGAATCGTGGACAAATCCCTAGGCGACGGAATGCTTTGCTATTTCGGTTACCAATTTGAACACGGTGACACTGAAAACTCTGCGCATGCAGAACAAGCAACGGATTGTGCAATTCGCATTCAAAAAGAAGCGCTCGTCAGAAATCTTGCGGCTTCCGTAAAAGGCTCGCCTGTATTTCCGTTACGAATCGGCATCAACACTGGTGAAGTTTTTGTCGGCGATATGGGCGGCTCAAAGAAAATTGAGTTTACGGTGATCGGCCATACGGTCAATATTGCGCAACGCTTGGAAACTGCCTGTGAGATTTATCGGATTCTCTGCGGCAGTTCAACCTTTGAACAACTCAAAGGTCGTACAGAACTTGTTGCTGAGAGTACTCGCCGCCTAATCCCTATCAAACATCAAGAGGGTCACGCTGAAGTTTTTGAAATAAACCCGTTTTCAGACAGACCAGATCTGATTGCGGATGCTTTAAAGCGCTATCGAAAAACCTATGGCGCAAGAACTGAAGAAACAAGAGTCATGATTAAGAGCGATCAACCCGTTTATGTAAATACGAAACTTGGAACCGGTCTGATCTTGGATCGTTCGCTGTCTGGCTTCGCTGTTGAAATGGATGAAGTGATCGGCTGTGGAACAATTTTAGAGTTTACATTCAATTCCTCCGACGGCGTGTTTGAAAAGTTGTGCCGAGAACACGGCGTGCATAAGATCACTGGAGAAGTTCGGTGGGCTCGCTTAGTAAACAATTCTTATCGATATGGGATTCAGCTGAAGGATCTTTCCGTCGACGACCGACGAAAACTTTTAGAGGCTTTCGCATCCGTCGATAGGTCAAATGATAGCTCAAACAGAAGAGCGGCCTGATCACACTAACTTGCCGAATTTCCAGTCAAATTATCGGAATACGGCATTACTGGCATCAAATACATGGGCGTTGGCGTCGATGAGGAGATCAAACTTCACGTTGCCGTGCCATTGAAAAAGAAATAATTCATGTCCAACCCCCCAAAGGGGCGGGTCAAGACTATGTCTTGTCCCGCCCCTTTCTTTTGGTAACATCACTTAGTGAAAAAGACCGCAACCGCAAATCTTGCTAAACTCATCAGCGAAGTCGATCTCTCCGTACGCGCCGGCCGTCGAAGCGAGGCTCGTGAACTTTTAAGTCAACTTCAAATTTCCAGCATCCCGCGCGGACGCGCGTGTGAGATTTCAAACTTAGCTCGCAGGTGCGGAATGTTCGATTTCGGATTGCAACTCATGCGTCCCATAATTCGACCGAAAGTTAAAGCTAGCACTGAGCCAACGTCATCGGAAAAATCGACTTACTCACTTCTGTTATTGGGAGTTGGCGCAGTTCCTGAGGCCTGGGAACTTCTTGAGTCTGCCGATCAGACGTCTGCTGAAATTAAACTTTCAAAAGCCTTTATCCAAATCAACCGATGGAATTACAGAGCTGCCGTCCCGCTCCTCCGCGATTATCTTTTGATCGCGAAAGATCTTTACCAAAAAACAGTCGCTCAAGTCAATTTAGCCGCTTCACTTGTGGTTATAGGAAAAGCAGTTGAAGCGCGCGAACTTTTAAATTCAATTCATCAAACGACATCACAAAATCGTTGGTCGCTGCTACAAAAAAATGCGCATGAGCTGTCCGCACAAATCGCAATTCAAGAGAAAGATTGGAATCTCGCTGACCAACTCTTGAACCTCGCTGCAACTGGGAACAACGATGGCGCCGGTCTTGATGATCTCTTCGTACAAAAGTGGAAAGCGTTTGCTTCGATTCTTCGAAATCCGCAAAGCAACGACGCATTGAAAGCAGTTCTCGCAGTCCGCAAGGCAGCGCTGAACTCGAATCATTGGGAAACTGTGCGCGATTGTGATTTTCATCAGGCCATCGCAACTCGCGACCCGAACCTTTTGGTAAACGTTTATTATGGCTCGCAACATCCATCATTTAAAGAACGTTTAGAAAACAGCAGTGCCGGCTGGACGGAAATTCCTCGCGAGTCTGTTTGGCAAATGGATGCAAAACCAAGTAGCCGAATTTTTGATCTTCACTCGGCCGAGGAAGTTGGCGGCACCGCAAAACTCAAACCTGGAAAGTCTCTTCACCTCGCACTCAAAGTTTTAACTTCTGATTCTTACCGACCGTTCCTTGTCGGTTCTCTACACAACGCAGTTTTCCCAGGTGATCACTTCAATCCTGATTCCAGTTTGCGGCGAGTGGCCTTTTTAATTCATCGGCTCCGCGCATGGCTCAAAGAAAATAAAATTCCAGTGCAGGTCATCGTTAACGAGCAAGGCTATCGACTTCAAACGACTGGGCCCTATGCTTTCTTGCTTCGTAAAAATCTTGAAACGAAATCGGACGACTCGCCAACTCACTCGCTACGCATGCACGAAAAACTATTAAAGAAATATGCGGAAGAGCCGATCTCAGTTACGCAGATCGCGGAGATCTTAGAAATCTCAGTACGATCTGCTCGCTACTTTGCAGGGTGGGCCGTCAGCAGTGGTCGTGCGAAAAAGCTCGGCTCAGGACGAAGTACGCAGTACATAATGCTCAAATCAAATTGCGACTAAAACCAAGTACTTGCCTAACGTGTGGACGACGGCTAGAGGCTCGACACCTCAGAATGAGTCGCGAGCGTAAGCTATTGAATTTACTAAGCTATGCCTGCAGTATTTGAGTCTGAACTGGTCCCGTTTTTGCT
>JANOUF010000375.1:0-4994 GCA_031416685.1 Bdellovibrionales bacterium | reverse complement strand
CTAAACTGAGACTGACAAAGCTGATAATAAACTCCATTTTTATCCATCAGCTCTTGGTGACGACCCTTCTCGACGATCTCGCCCTTTTGCAGTGCCACGATTAAATCGCACTCGAGCACAGTTGAAATCCGGTGAGCAATAATGATCGAGGTGCGACCACGAGTCGCGTGTCGAGTAGCTTCCTGAATTAAGGCTTCACTTTGTGAATCGATGTTCGCTGTCGCTTCATCAAGAATCAAAATATCTGGATCAAAAGCCAAAATTCGCGCAAACGCGATCAGTTGTCGCTCGCCGTAACTTAAATTCGCGCCACGCTCTTCTACTTTTGCCTCTAGACCGCCAGAGTGCCTTCGCAAAATGTCCGCACAGCACGCTTGTTCTGCGGCCCAAGCGATGCGGTCGCGAGTAATGCGCGGATCGCACAACGAAATGTTCTCAGCAATTGTCCCTCTGAACATGAACGTATCTTGTTGGACAACGCCAACACGTTTGCGAAGTTCGTCGCGGCGTAAAGTTTTTAATGAACGATCGTCGACGAGAATATCGCCTTCCGCGTAGTCGTAAAGACGTTGTAAGAGGGCGATCATCGTCGACTTACCACTACCAGTTCGACCCACCAGTGCAACGTTCTGACCCGCCGCTATTTTCAAATTAATGTCGTTCAAAACATAAGGCGCATTTGTGCCGTATTTAAAGTTCAATCCACGAAACTCAACGTCACCACGTAGGCGTTCTCCAGGCAGATCTGATCCGACCATGCTTTCTTGGGTTTCACCGAGGAGGGTGAAGACTCGTTCTGCACCCGACAACGTATTTTGGAAAAGCTGATATTTTTCCAAAATGACCCTTAGCGGATGGATAAAATCACGAACGTGCAAAATGAACGCGATCATTGCGCCAGTAGAAATTGCGTTTTCAACAGTTAGCTGACCACCAAAATACAAAGCTAAGATCACAGAGGTCGCGTTGAAGAAATTCACAGTCGGCCAGAGGAGCGCATACAAGCGCACCTGATCGAGCGAGAGGCTACGATATTCAGCCGAGAGCGCATCGAACTTACGGGTGTTTTTACCGACACGACTATAAAGCTGCAAAACACGCATACCGCTAATGTTCTCGGCAACGAAAGCATTGATCGCCGCAATTTTCTTTTTCGACTCGCGAAGCGAAATCCTGACCTTGTGACTTAACCAAAATGCGATACCGATTAATGGCGGACCAATCAATAACACGGCCGAGGCCATTTTTGGCGAGATTAAAAACATCGCTGTAATGATAGTTAATAGCGAAACGAAATTTGAGATCATGTGAATGATGCCTTGAGTGAAGAGCTCACCAAGCGCTACGACGTCATTTGTAACTCGAGTCACTATTCGGCCAGTTGGATTTTGGTCAAAGAACGAAACCGGAAGCGCTTGCGTGTGTGAGATCAATCTATCGCGCAATTCATAGAGAACACGGTTGCCGAGTTTCGAGAATAGAAACGAATGTAAAAATAGCGTCACCACGTTGAGCGCTTCGAGAGCGAAATACGCGCCGGCGCACCAGATGAGTAAATCCTCTCGCTTGTTCGTGACTACGTTGTCGATTGTGTAGCCAAAAACCGTAGGCACCAAACGACCTGTAATCGCAAGCGCAAGAACCGCAGCCATGGTTCCGAAGAACAAAAGCTTTTGGCGCATAAAGTACGGCCATAACTTCACGAAGAGATCGCGAATCGACGTTTGAACCTTTACGTTGTCGTCACGGTAGTGAGTCTCTGATGAACTCATTTTGCCCCCGTAGGCGATGCCTGGACATGCTCTCCAGCGGCCGCAAGTTTTTGCTCGCTCTGCAGATGTTGGAGCTCGCGATATGTCGGGCTGATGTGCATCAACTGTTCGTGCTTACCGATTGCCTCGATGCGGCCGCCAAACAGGACAACAATACGGTCGGCATGCTTTAGAGTAGCCAGTCGGTGGGAGACAATTAAAGTCGTCTGATTTTTCTTCTGACCCTGATCACCGCGCGAGCTTAAAACTCGGCGCAACGACTGAACAATCGACCGCTCCGTCTTACCGTCTACGGCACTTAAGCTATCGTCGAGAATAACGAGCGGGGAGTTGCGAATAAGTGCGCGCGCGATCGTTAGCCGCTGTTTTTGGCCTCCACTCAAGTTCACACCACGCTCGCCAATATAGGCCCCATACTGCTCTGGAACAGCTTCAATTTCCTGATCAATATTCACGACGCGTGTAACGTCGCGCACACGCTCAACTCCAGGAAACTCCTCAACTCCCAATGCCACATTCTCAGAGATCGTATCGCTAAACAAAAAGGCGTCTTGCGGAACATACGATACAATTGAATGAAGTGAACTTTGCTTAATTTTTTCAAGGGAAGAGCCGTTCACCAAAATTTTTCCGCTTTCAACTGGATAAAGTCTTGCGACCAAATTCATCAAGGTCGTTTTTCCAGCGCCGACCGGACCTACGAATCCAATTGTTTCACCTGCGTGGATATCGAGCGAAATATTTGCCAAGACAGGCGCATCGCTGGTCGGATAGCTAAAAGTAAGGTCTCTAATTTCAAGCGACTGAAAGCCATTTAGAATGACATCGCCCTCGTCTGGAATGTCGGTTTCAGTAACAAGTAATTCTTTAACGCGGTCAAACGAAGCTCGACCCTGCTGAATCATACTGATGCCAGCGCCGATCGCAGTCATGGGCCAGATCATTTTACGAATGTATTCGTAGAATGCGAAAAAGGTTCCGAGTGTAACGGCGCCACTCGTAACTTCGGGCGTGCAGAAGTACAACAAGATCGCGCCACCGGCAGCTACTGAGAAATCCATTAAAGGTTCAAACGCGGCATCGGCGCGCGCCATGCTGTTGCACGCATCTTCATAGGAGCGACTCGTCTTATTGAAGCTTGCGCGTCTATGTCCTTCTTGCGCGTAACTTTTAATAACACGAATACCAGAGATAATTTCTTGGGCCTGGCCAGAAACATCGGCGAGTCGATCTTGTTCGACGCGATAGCGTTGATGCAAAATTTTTTCCATGTAGTGCATCAAGAAAGGAACAAGAGGCAAAAAGATCAGCGTCTTCCAAGTCCACGATGGCGAGAGCCATACCATCAACGGCAAAATCATTGCAGTATAGAAGATACCATCGAACAAAATCAAAATGCCGGGGCCAATTCCCATGCGAAACGAATTTACGTCGTTGATCAACAGACTCATCAAAGCACCGACCGGATGTTTCTGATAAAAACTTGGTCCAAGTACCGTGAACTTCGCAAAAATTCGATTCCGCAAATCTTCGGCAACCGTGTGATGAAACTTGCCCCAAAACAATCGCCACAAAAACCGGAAAATCGCCACACCTGTCATGAGTGCCGCATAAATCAGAATTGCGCGGCCCAAGCCGTTCAGATCTTTTTTCGTAAGTTCATCAATCGCGTATTTCAGAGCCAAAGGTGTAAGTGAATCGAACAAGTTCGTGAAAAACAACGCTGCCATGCCGGCTGAAAAAAGCCCGCGGTGCTCTTTGAAATAGAACCGAAACGGTTTTTTCGCCAAGCTTTCTGGCGTGTGCGCCAGAGGGAAAGTTGGTGGCAAGGTTTGTGGCTGTTGCATAGGGAAAATCAGTCTGCCGTTTGGTCCCACAAAAGACAAGGGCTCCGAGAGGAGCCCTTGAGACTAAATCAAATTTAAATCCGACCTATTATTTCATCAGGGATTTCGCGTTGAGCTTACCGCCGCTCACAACCTTGTCCTTTAGAACCTCAACCGGCGTTGCAGACTTCAAAATCGCCTCTTTAACTTGTGACCAAGACGCGGTCGGGTTTTTACCCCAATATAAAGCAGCAGCACCAGCAACATGCGGAGTCGCCATGCTCGTTCCATCCCAGGTCGCCTTTACGCCGTACATATCGACCACGATGTCGTTATATTTTCCGTCTGAAGTCGTTGAGAACACTTGAACTCCAGGTGCTGCGATATCAACAGTGTTGGCTCCCCAGTTTGAAAAATCACCGAGCTTATTTTCCGAATCAATCGCCGCAACCGAGATGATATTGTCATGTGGGTATGACGCTGGAACCGACGGCATTGGGTCCTTGTCGTTGTCGTAACCAACGCCACTGCGTCCATTCCCAGCGGCAGCGATAAACAGCACTCCCGCCTTCTCTGCGTCAGTAATCGCGTCTTTCAAAGCTTGGTTTTCTTTTCCTTCATTCGGATCTTCGCCCGCAGAACCCCAAGAGTTCGACAAAACTTTCGCACCGTTTTTCACCGCATAATCAATTGCTTTCACCGCATCTGCAGTTGTTCCTGAACCGCGTTCACTTAAAAAACGAAGCGACATGATCAAAGCGTTTGGCGCAACACCAGCAATCCCCAGTTTGTTTTTCGGAGTCGCAGCTATGTTACCAGCGCAGTGAGTGCCGTGACCGGGGTTTCCACCGACGACGATCAGTTCCCAAGGGCTCACTGTTAAATCGAACGGCTTGTTATCATTCGAAATAAAATCCCAACCGATGACGTCGTCGACGTACCCGTTCTTATCGTCATCGATTTTGTTTCCGGCGATTTCCTTTGGATTGCGCCACAAATTGTTCGCTAGATCTTCATGCGTATAATCGACGCCAGTGTCGATGACTGCGACGACTACGGGCTTCACACTTCCGGTCGCCTTCCATGCACCCAAACTATTTATATCGGTCATTCCCCATTGCTTGCTTGCGAGAGGATCGGCACCTTTTTTGTTCTTCGTTTTGTCAGGAATCTGTGGATTATCGGGACGAACTTCTAGATTTTCCGATAAATTTCCTGAACTCTCAGAAGCAAGCTGCTTGATCCGCTCTCTGAGTTCAACGCTCTCTGTACGATAGGTTTCAGGAAGAGAAATTCGATAGTTAGGTTGCACGTAGAGCACGTTGGGATTTTGGCGAATTTGATTTAAATTAAGGGTCTGTAGTTGTTGATCGCTGAGACGAATCCGGAGCCACTG
>JANOUF010000374.1:0-8994 GCA_031416685.1 Bdellovibrionales bacterium | reverse complement strand
AGCAGTTCAGCGCGGACGGATTTTCTACTTCTCACGTCGTCCTGTTCTTGAAGATCAGATCATCATGCAAATTGGTGGCGCGGTTTGTATCAAGGACACTGTTCGCGTGCGCACGGGTCCTGAAATCGAAACGTACTCTGTGAAAAACATGAAGATGCGGGGCAAGCACTCTATCGACAACATTATGGCAGCGGCTTTAGCTGCGCGTGAGCACGGAGCTACACACGATGCGATTCAACGCGTGATCGATACCTTCTCAGGTATGGCGCATCGTTTAGAGTATGTTCGTAGAGTCGGTGGCGTTGAGTTTTATAATGATTCAAAGGCGACAAATGTTCATGCCGTTGCGCGCGCACTTGATTCATTCGAAGAAAACATCATTCTGATCATGGGCGGGAAAGATACAAATCTATCCTATGAATCTTTGCGTGATTCCGTTAAACGCAAAGTGAAGAACTTGATTTTAGTCGGTGAGGCGAAAGAGAAAATTAATCGCGACTTAGGCGACTACTCAGAGACATTCTTAATCGGAACTTTCGAGGAAGCCGTTTTGATTGCATATCAAAAATCTCGCATCGCTGACACGGTTCTACTTGCGCCGGGCGCTTCGAGCTTCGATATGTTCGATAGCTATGAAGAGCGCGGGAATTACTATAAAGAGCTCGTGAATCGTTTTAGGTAATTGCGGGTTTTTTATCTCGAATTGAAACATGCTTTTCAGCCGATTTTGAGAATCGATTGATGCGATTAAACTAGCGCGGTCTAATAGAGTAGTATGAGCTTTCTCTATCACATAACTCTTATCGAGCATTGGGAAGCGGCCCAACGAAAAGGGAGTTACGATTTTGACTCCCTCAAGGCCGAAGGATTTATTCACTGTTCTTTGAAAGAGCAGGTGGTGAGGGTCGCGAATTCACGTTTTCGTGGACGAGCCGATCTTATCCTGTTGCAGATCGACGAGGCAAAAATCACTGCCCCGGTAAAAGTTGAAAATCTCGAAGGTGGCTACGAGAAATTTCCGCATATTTACGGCCCTCTAAATCTCGATGCCGTTGTGAAGGTTTATCCGTTTGAACCGAATTCAGAAGGCGAGTTTTCGCATCCAGATCGCAGGTCCAATCCAAATCGGATAACGATGAACGAAATGAGTCAGGATGAGTTCATTTGGTTTCAGAAACGGAGCCTCGATAATTATGCCGAAGATGTCGCGCAGGCGAATTCGCTTTCGTTGACTGAAGCAAAAGCTGCGGCTGCAAAACAAATTGCGGAAATTCTGCCGCAAGGTCGATCCACACCTCGTCATTTTTTCTATTCGATACAAGACCCTGAGGGGACCATAGTCGGAAACTTATGGTGGGGTGTTCGCGAAGTGCATGGAAAAGAGTGCTGCTTCATCTATGCAATTTTCGTTGATGAACGATTTCGAAATAGATCTTTCGGTTCACAAGCTTTGCGTTGGCTTGAGCTGCAAGTGAAGGCTCTCGCCATCGACGACATCCGCTTGCACGTGTTCGGGCATAACCCGGATGCGCAACGCCTCTATGAAAAATTCGGATACTTTGTCACAAGCGTCCAAATGGGGAAGAAGCTCGCGTAAGCGCTAGACCAAAGTCCCTGCAACAGAACTATCCTCTCAAACCATTGGTTCCGTTCATCTTTCTTGTTACTCTTGTTCAAGCACTCACATAAGTTCTAAGGATGGATTCTAGTGTCACGGCTTGATAAGAGTTTACTTCTCGCCATCTTCGCACTCATTGGTATCGGGCTTGTACAAGTCTACAGCTCGAGCTTTATTTTTGCGTTTGAAACCCGCGGCGATGGATTATTTTTTTTCAAGCGACAACTTTCTTTTGCGATTTTTGCGATTCCGATCTTGTTTGGCGTCGCACTTATGCCGTTTCGCTGGATTGAAAAATACGGCTGGCTACTTTGGGCGGCTGCAACTCTCGGCATCGCAATCACGTTCATTCCAGGCCTCGGAATTAAAGCGGGCGGGTCTGCGCGTTGGCTGAATTTGCCTGGTGGATTTGTTTTTGAACCTTCTGAACTTTTAAAACTATCTGTTGGCGCAATCTTTGGAACGTTCTTGGTTCAGCGAAAAGATTTTTTCGGCCAGGCTGAGTGGCCCGCGCGTTTAGCGATTATTGTCGTGCCACTCGTGTTAGTGCTTCTGCAACGAGATTTCGGAAGCTTCTTTATTTGTTCAGCTGTGTTCTTCTGTCTAATTTTCGCATTCGGTTTGAAGTGGCGTTACATTGTTGCCGGTCTTTCGGTTGCTTTGCCGACTTTCTATTTCCTTGTGATGAGCACTCCGTACCGACGCGCACGAGTCATGGCGTTTCTCGACCCGTGGGCCGATGCTGAGGGAAAAGGCTTTCAGTTAATACAATCGATGCTCAGCTTTCAAAGTGGTGGGTTATTTGGGGAAGGCCTTGGGCAGGGACAAGGGAAATTATTCTTTTTACCTGAGGCGCATACGGATTTTACGCTCGCTGTTCTCGGTGAAGAGATGGGTTTCATTGGGTTTGCAATTGTCATTCTGATTTACGGGTTCGTCGTGCTTCGCGGACTGCAAATTGCTGCACGCGCAGAAAACACTTATGCCAAGGCGCTTGCATTGGGCTTGAGCATGGCGTTCGCTTTCCAAATTTTTATCAATGTCGGCGTGAACTTAGGTTTGCTTCCACCAAAAGGTTTGACGTTGCCGTTCCTTAGCTACGGTGGGAGTTCACTTTTAGTGAGTTGTATTCTCATGGGCTTGTTACTCAACGTCGAGAGATTCGAACGCAGTAGCGCTCCGGTCGGAGAAAAAGCAGCGCGGTTGTTCCGCTCGGCTGGGCGTCGGCCTGTACAACTCCGACGTACGACTCGCCGGTAATCGATTAAGGAAGTCAAAAGTGGATACGGCACCAACAAAACGTTCTCGTCGCGTGATCATTGCAGGTGGCGGAACGGGCGGACATATTTATCCCGGTGTTGCGATTGCTCGCGCGATTGAGCGTCTGCATCCTGATATCGAAGTTCACTTCGTTGGCGCAAAAGGTGGACTTGAAGAAAAAATCATTCCTCGAGAAAAATTCCCGCTTCATACGGTCCAAATCGGAAAGTTGCATAGGAGTGCGGGTCTATCCGTTCGAGTGAAAACTATGTTCCAGTTGCCACTCGCCTTTATAGCAAGTGCGAAGATATTGCGGGAACTAAAGCCCGAGGCCGTTCTCGGCGTTGGTGGATTTGCCTCCGGGCCATTGCTCTTTGTTGCGTCTCTGCTCGGATTCCGCAGTGTGATCTGGGAGCCGAACGCTTATCCTGGTATGGCGAACCGAATGCTTTCTCGAGTTGTTGATGAGTGTTTGGTCGTGTTTAAGGAAGCTGGAAAGTTTTTTGCCGGGAGAAAAGTGACGACTGTTGGCTTGCCGGTTCGACCTGTGATGATTCCGCGAACGCGCGTAACCGAGGGTGTGCCACTTCGAATTTTGGTTTTTGGTGGAAGTCAGGGTGCTCGTGCGATCAACGAAGTCGTTTCGAAGAGTGTCGAAGATGGCGGTGACTGGCTCAAGGGTGTTGAGATCGTTCACCAAACTGGGCCGTTGGATTTTCCTCGTATCTCAAAATTGTATTCAGAGAAAGCTCCAGCAAACGTTCAGATGTTTGAGTATTTGCACGATATGGAAATTCGCTACGCTTGGGCTGACTTAGTTGTTTGCCGCGCGGGCGCAAGTACGGTGGCCGAGATTTGTGCTTGTAAGAAAGCCGCCATTTTCATTCCGTTGCCGACGGCAGCAGATAATCATCAGCAAAAGAACGCGGAAGTATTAGTTCGCGGAAATGGCGCTGAGATGATTATTCAAAAAGACTTTACGCCTGCGAAATTTCAAGAACTGATTCGAAGTTATCGAGACGATCGCAGCAAAGTTCGCAGACTTGAAGACAACGTAGCCCAATTCGCATTTCCAAACGCGGCAGAAAATATTGCCGAGCGTGTGCTAGCCAAATGAAACTAGCAAAAGCAAAAGTTCATTTCATTGGTATTGGTGGGATCGGGATGTGTGGTCTCGCCGAACTTTTGCATAATATGGGAACTAAAGTCAGTGGCTCTGATCTTTCTGAGAATGCACAAACTTTGAGACTGAGATCCCTTGGAATTCCAGTCGTTATTGGACAAGGCGCAGAGAATGTTCTTGGAGCTGAAGTCGTTGTCTATTCGAGCGCAGTGAAGCCGGATAATCCAGAGTTTCGCGAAGCCAGAAATCGGAAAATACCTTTGATCCCTCGCGCAGAAGCTCTTGCCGAAATCATGCTTTTAAAGCGTGGTGTTGCGATTGGTGGCTCTCACGGAAAAACCACAACGACCAGCATGACTGCTTCTATTTTTCTTGAAGCCAAAGTTGATCCCACGATTGTGGTTGGTGGTAGGCTTGATCTGATTAAGTCGACTGCACTTTTAGGAAAAGGCGAGTGGTTAGTTGCCGAGGCGGATGAAAGTGACGGCAGTTTTTTACGACTTCATCCGGAAGTGGTTGTCATCACCAACATCGACAATGACCATCTCGACTATTACGGCAATGTTGAAAGTCTTCAGAGAGCTTTCTTTGAGTTTGCGATGCGAATCCCATTTTATGGTTTGGCGATTTTATGCGGGGACGATCCGACGATCCAGAGAGTGCTCGGAGATTTCCCAAAGCGTTCATTGTGGTACGGCTTCGGTGCGCACAATGATTTGCGGCTTGAAGGTGAGAAGAGTGAGTACTCCGTGATTCGCGGAGATGTCAAACTTGGGACATTCAAATTGCAAATGCCTGGGAAGCATAATGCTTTAAACGCCTGCGCGGCTCTTGCGGCAGGATTAGAAGCGGGATTTTCATTTGAAGTTTGCAAGCGTGGCCTCGAGTCATTTGCCGGCGTTGATCGTCGTTTCCAATTTAAGGGCACAGTCGATGGCATCGAGGTTTACGATGACTATGGTCATCATCCGACTGAGATTGCCGCGGTTCTTTCGGCGTTTCGAGAGAAGTACCCGACACGTAGAATCGTCGCTGCATTTCAGCCGCACCGTTATTCGCGTACGCAACTGTGCTGGTCGCAGTTTCTAGAATGTTTTGACGGTGCTGACTCCGTGTTGATCACGGAAATCTACGCTGCCGGCGAAAAGCAAATTGACGGCATAACAACTGAAAAGCTTTTGAGTGAATTGAAACATAAGAAGGCCGTGAAGCTTGTGAGTGGTGAGGCGCGATTGCCTCAGGTCTTGTCAGAACTAAAAACAGGTGATGTGCTGGTGACATTAGGCGCAGGGGACATTTGGAAATTAGGTCAAGCGTTGCTAGATGGCGCAAACGGAAAGATCAAATCTTGATAACGATCAAGTGCGAAGAGTTTTCCAGTGAGTATTGAGAGTAACGTCGCTCTTGCGCCGTATAGCTCATGGCAAGTCGGTGGACCTGCCGATCACTTCGCGTTACCAACCAATCTCGAAGATTTAAAAAAAGCTGTTGAGTGGGCAAAAGCGAATGCGCATCCAATTACGGTATTGGGTGGTGGTACTAACGTTCTCATCAGTGACAAGGGCATTCGCGGTCTTGCGATCTGTCTTAAGAAATTTGTTGGGCTGACAGCTGAAGAAAAGTCCGGCCGTCTTGCTATTGAGTGTTTCTCTGGAACTATGAAGGCGGAGTTGCTACGAACATTCTTAAAACACAAACTTGAGCCTGCGCTATTTCTTGGCGGGTTACCTGGAGACATCGGCGGCGGGATCGTGATGAACGCCGGCGTCGGCGAAAAGATTAAGCCGCGTGAATTTGTAGAACTCGTTGATTGGGTTGAAGTACTCCGTACGGATTCTTTAAAAGTGGATCGTATCGAAGGTTCAAAGTTAAAATGGACTTACCGGCATTGCGCAGGCTGGGAACCTGGAATCATCGTGCGCGCTGGCATGTCATGGCCAATGGCGCCGAACGCAGAAATACTTAATCAAGTGCGTGCGGCAAATTTGTTGAGAGCACAAAAGCAACCTCTTGATCTCCCGAGCTGCGGCTCCGTCTTTGTAAATCCCGAGGGTGGCTTTGCCGGACAGCTGATCGAACAATGCGGACTTAAGAATTACACAGTCGGCGGCGCAAAAATTTCAGAGAAGCATGCAAACTTCATCGTGAACTTCAAGAATGCGAAAGCCGCGCATATTCATCTGATCATCGCTCACGTCAAAGCTACCGTGAAAAAACAAACCGGCGTGCAGTTGCACACCGAGGTTGTTTATCTTGGTGAGTGGCCAAAAAGTTAATTCGGAATTCCCCCTAGTTCGTCGTATTTTTCTAAGTCATTCAACTTAAGTGTATTAGGCGATGATGTGCCGAACACACGGTCGTTAAGTTCTCGAGTGTGTCGCTGCCTCCATGTGATCTCGGAACCACATGATGAATATCAAGCCAACGAGTGGCGCCACATCGGGTGTTGTTTTTATCATTGATCGTGCATCGACGTTGATCACGCATGTGAACAGCGTGAATAAGTGCGGCTGGCAACGCTTGGCGACGCAAAACCTGTCCCGTGACAGGTTGGCGGACCGGGTGTGTCGATGCTAACTGATGCGCTCGAACTGAATCGGACTTTTCTGATTTCTGTTTTCTTGCGATTGAGCGCTCTGCTTTCTTGAGCGGATCGTTCTGCGCTAGATATGCCTTTAGCCCTGCGACAATCGCATCTTTTCGTGATGACGCCGATTTTGTCCGTTGAGATTCTAGATCAATTACTCGTTTCATTATTTCAATTTCCTCTTCAGAGAAACCAACAGTAACTGCTAACCGATCTTCGGCCACGTATTTAATCGACTCTTTCACAGCCATTTGCGGTTGCGCTTTAGCGACGGCTTTTTCAATCTCACGGGTCGTCGATGTTTTCGCGAGCGCGAGCCACTCATCGTGATTCTCTTTTGTCAGCACGGGAACAATCTTGCGTGCCTTAGAAACGCTGATTTCTCCTGAATCAATTGCAATTTTAAGTTCCGGAACCTGCACTGCTTTTCTACAAACCGTGGTGAAGTTGTAAGTTGTTGCTTCAGAGAGCTTAAGGATGTCGATACAATACTGATAAAGGCTAGTGCAGCCGAAGTGCAAATAGCCACGGTACTTATCGAATTCTTGCAAGATCGAAATAAGTTCAGCTTCGCAGCGGCTGTACGTACCAGCAACTCGAATCGCTCTTTCGTTGAGTTCTCTGATCTTCTCAGTCATATGATCTCCTCTTTTTGTAGACGAGGTTTGCCGAAAAAAGTTGTATCATATGTTTTTTTCAACGCTCAGGTTGGCGCGCATTGAGTTCTTTTGTAAATTTCAAAAAACTTTTTGAAAATCGAATTTACATTTGCTCTAGTCGAAATCTTGAACAAATAAAAAGGAGCGGCAAAAAATTTGCTGACTCGCAAATTTCACTTCGAAAAATCCCGTCAATAGAAAAATCATCATCTTCTAATTATTTTTTTCAATCATTGCGCTAGGAAAAATAACCTATGAAACATACACCTCGCGCGCCACCTCCACAAAAAACTTTTGGCCCAACAATGCTGATCGCAGGCATTTTCATTTTGTGGTTCACCTATGTGACCACAAATGAAGATGCCGAAGATCTTAAAATGCCCGGACGCCCGGTTACCGAATGGACAAAAATACGACCCAATTTCCGCGCACTAACGTACAGCTTCCGCAAAGGGAGCCTGACACCTTCGGATCATCGGCCATTTCTCAAAACTTGGCTCTGGCTACAAATTCCAGCATACTCAACCAGTGACCAACCAATTCCTAAACGATGCCTGGCAAGTTTTAGTTCTTTACTGCATACCCATCGGCGGTGGGATTCCTGCAGGCGTTATTCTCGCAAACGCGAAGGGCCTCGGTTGGCCCGTCATGATGGTGCTGTATTTTATTTCAGACGTGTTGCTCGCGTGCGTGTTTGATCCGATTGTTTATTTCCTTCGTAAACATCCGCGTACTCAAAAATTTAAAGAGGCGTACAAGAAGACCCTGTATCAAACGGTTTTTAAGGACGGAACTAATCTTCGGCCGTTCACACTTATCATGATCGCATTCGGAGTGGATCCGATGACAGGACGACTTGCGACAATAGTTTCTGGACACGGTTTTCTCACCGGTTGGGCCTTAACCATCGCCGGCGACATGATCTTTTTCACTGTCGTGATGGCATCCACTCTTTGGCTCAACAACATTTTAGGAAATGGAATGTGGACTGCGATCATCATCACCGTCGCCATTCTTGTAGTTCCAAACCTGATCAGACGAATTCGAAACCGCGGATTACCGAATCCCAATCCCACGACAAAGGTCTAGTTTCATTTCACCTTGTTGCCACTCCTTAACTAGGCAGGAGCAACTGCAGCATAATTAAAAGACAGCACGGGTAACTCACGAAAACACAGGCATCTATGATTTGGCTCAAACGTCTTTTCCTCATACTTTCTGGCACCATCGTAATTGCAGGTGCCGTATTCGCAGTCACTCGCCAATCCAACATTTTTCGCGTTCGTGAGATTCCGGTCGTCATAAACAACGAAGCAACCGGTACTTTCAAAGCTGACAACGCAACAATCACCGATCTCAAAGCACGCCTCGAACAAAAACTTAAAATCTTCAAAAAGCAAAAAATTTGGGAAATCAAAATTCGCGATTTGAATGCACTCGTTTTGCAAGATCAATGGGTGCAAAACGCTCGTGTCGCGAGAGTGTTTCCGAATAAGGTTGTTGTTGAAGTCATCCCTCGTGCAGCGGTCTTCTTAGTTGCTGCTGGGAAAGGCAAGCTTGCGCCGGTAGCAGCCGATGGTGAAGTTGTAAGCGCGCTGAATCCTGCGGCACTTCCAGATGTTCCAGTTCTAAAGGGCGATCAATTTCTTAAAGATGAAGGTATTCGACAAAAAGCACTTGAGTTCGCGAGACAGCTTCCGAGCGAAGGCCAACTTTCTCTCAATAATATTTCTGAAGTGACGTGGAC
>JANOUF010000373.1:0-5328 GCA_031416685.1 Bdellovibrionales bacterium | reverse complement strand
GGTTAGGCTTCTTCGTCGAGGGAGTTGCGCTTGGTGCCGCTGTGGTATCCAGCGATCGCCTTGCGGCCCTTGTTGAGTGCTTGCATCTCACGAATGATATTCGATTTCTCTTTTTCAATCGTGGCGAGCACTTCAAGATCCTGATCGAGGATCTTTTTGACGATTTCGTCTTTTGCGCTCAGCAGATACTCGGCTTCAACCCGTTGTTCACTTGTGCACATCGGATTGTTGTCGTGCTTCGCGCTCTCTTCTTGAATCATGTCATCGATGACACGGATCAGATCGAGGATCTTATCGCGAGTGCCGTAGAAATTTTCTACGTTGTCGAAGTTGCCCGAATCAAAGTGCAGCAACTCTTTATCATTTACCTCGTAGAACTTTGCGAGATAATGATTTTTCTCGCGCAGTAGCGTGATGATTCTTTCCATGTCGATCCCTCCGTGGTCCGTAACTTCCGTAACTTCTGTAACTTTTGTGATGTCTATCTTGATCAAGCGC
The DNA here is from genome assembly GCA_031416685.1 of Bdellovibrionales bacterium. Taxonomy (GTDB): domain Bacteria; phylum Bdellovibrionota; class Bdellovibrionia; order Bdellovibrionales; family JAMPXM01; genus JANOUF01. The sequence goes on along the minus strand of JANOUF010000373.1, from coordinate 4,830 downwards.
CTTTTTCCGTATTCTTTAGTTGTTCGACGGCCTTTACCCAGCCCTCGTAGAGTGTTTCTGTAACTTTCAATGCATTCTTCATATGTTGAACATCGTTTTTGATATTCGCGTGCGTGAGCTGCTCTGTGATGTACATGTAGAGCTGCTCAAGATTCTTCGAAACGTCGCCGCCAACTTTATGATCGAGAGTGTTGTTTAACTCTAAGATAATGTCGTAAGCGCGACCGATATTGACGCCTTTTTCCGCGAGCTTCTTTTGTTCTATGGAGGCCATCGAAAGTTTCATGAACTTGATCGCGCCTTCATAGAGCATCAACAGGAGCTTTTCTTTGCTCGCGCTCTGTATCGAAGTCTGTTTGTATTTCTGATATGGATTCTTACTCATTTTCTTTCGTTTCCCTTGAGGTCACTCTGTCTTCTAAACTTATCGGTCTGCACCACTTCATCCCCAAGTCTTGTTAGTCACTATCTTTGCCCTTGGCCGTTGGTGAATGCCGTCAGAGCCCCACCTTGACTTTTGATACGGCCAATTGATTCTTCTAACTTCGCGAATTTGTTCCGAAGCATTTGTTCTTTCTGGCCCAGCTGACGTTCTTTTTGTTCTACGCGCTTATCTATCTGATCGATCTTTTGTTGCAAACCACGCTTACGGTTTGAGATCTGGCCGAAAGAAGAGTTGAGCATCGTGCTGATTTCTCGTCTCGTGACATTCACAAATCCAGTATTGAAACCATCGCCCATAAAAAATTTGTGTACTGAGTCCGGAGCGGATGCGAGCGTGTTATCAAATTTCTTTTGATCGAAATCTAAAGCACCCGCGCGATTGAACGTAATGCCGATCTGGTTCAAGTGCTTGATCGTGCTGCCAGTGCCCATTTGCGAGCCTTGCAGCAAGTTTCGGAAACGGTTCTCAACACTTCTTAAGAGCGAGTCACCACCGAGTGTGCGGCTTGTATCCGTTTTTTCATTTAACTTGTTTTGCCCTTGAATGAACGTCAACACGCCGTTGACTGCATCAACGAAGGTTTTGATCTTTCCGCTCACAACTTCTAAATCTTCTTTAACACCGATATTAATACTGCGACCGGGTGCCGCTTGTTTCAAATCCAGCGTCACGCCGGGAATCATGTCTTTAATTTTATTTTCGTCGATTTCGAATTCGAAGCCATCGACCTTAACGATGCCGTTTGTGGCATCCCGCTTTTGATCGAAATAAATATCTTGATCGCCATCTAAGAAATAGAGAGTTGGATACGCGATGTTGTTTTCGGCACCAACGCCATCCGCTGAAAGAACTAGCTTCCAAGGAGCATCGGGTTCTTTACGGTCGTTTATAACACTCGCGCGAACGCCAACGCCTGATGCGTTGATCGTTGCAGCTGCGCCTTCGAGAGTGTTGTTGGTACCACTGATATAGACTTCTTTTTCGCCCTCAGCGGTTTCGAACTTCATGTAGCCGACACCGATTTCTGTTTTGTCTTTATCTGGGAAACCGTTAGTGATTGCAGCTGCTTTTTCAGCGAGCTTTACAACTTCAACGTTCCAATTGCCTGGGCGAGCAAGCGTTGCATCGACTGCACCTGCGATGATATTAGGATCACCTGAATTTAATTTGATATCGGAGAAGCCACGCGCGTTAGCGAGTTCACCCAATGAGCCCGTGATGCCTGAGATTTTACCCTCAAGTTCACTCACTAGTTTTAAGCGGTCTCCGCTCTTAGCCTTATCCTCCTCCATCTTCTTAAGGGGGATACGCTCTGCTTCCATGAGCCGCTCAACGATGTCGGGTGGTAATCCTGAATTCAGGCCACCAAAGGTAATCGCTGGCAAATGCCCTCCTGGCATCCTTTTATTTTCGCTAAGTGGGAGTGAATACTGTGAGTCAATAAAATGGCTTGGACCATTTTTATCGAAATGCTCAAAACGCTGATTTTACGAGGGAAGATATAAACAACCGGCAGCTTTTGCCGAGTGCTTACGGCTGTACACGCCAACCCATTGACGAGTTGATAAGCACAAGTGCTAGGAAGCAGTAGTTCGCAAACGGTTATGTCGCAAATGCCTAGACGAATAGCCTCTAGTTTCTCTTTAAAAATAGTGTTGGTGGCTGTGAATTTAGTGTTAGTGGCTGTGCGACGCTCACAATTGTTGACTACAAAACCACGATTGTAAACTTTGTGCACAGTCCTCTGATCTGATTCGCTAAAACCGGGACCGTGGTTTGCTTAATGACTCAGTGTCGATCACTTTGGGGGTTTGAGGATGAATAAGGTTTTAAACACAGTACTTATGTTGTCAGTTACCAGCGCTGTGCTTGCTGGCTGCCAGAAACCAAAATTCTATGCAAACCAAAAAGCAGAAACATTAAGTAACAATATATTGAGTGGAGCTGACCAAGGCGATGGCGCAGACGGCGGCATTACTGTCGGCGGAACTGGCGGAACCGATGGAACGAATGGCGGCATTACTGTCGGCGGAACATCTACAGGTGGAACGACTGGCGGTATTACTACAGCTACTCCGACTCCAACTCCAACTCCAAGCGGAACTACAGCTACTCCGACTCCAACTCCGACTCCAAGCGGAACTACAGCTACTCCAACTCCGACTCCGACTCCAGCTTCAACTACTTATACACCGGGCGTAGATCTTCTTATCACTGTTGGCAGCAACCCGAACGTTGTAGTTCCTGGCGTTACTAACCCAGGCGGACTTGTTTCACCTGTTGCAGATAACCTCAACGGCGGAACTGCTCTCCCAACCGCTAATTTGTGCAGCGATGGAAGAACTAACACTGTCGGCACGAACGTGGCTTCAGCTTCAAGTTTAACTTTGAAGGTTTACAACGAAGCCGGCCAAGTTGCTTGTACTCTCACTGATACAGTTGCAATGAAGGCACAGGTAAAGAACAACTACATCTCTATCAGAAATTGTAATTTGCCAAACGGTGAATACTCACTCGTAGTCATCTCGCCTAACAATAAAGTTTTGGGCGCTCCAACTCAGTTTGATATTTCTGCGGGTGCAATCACTAACGGCAGCAAGGTTCACGTCCTTGCAGATTCAAACGTCGGTCGTACTGGTGCACTTGCATACCAAGGTTACCCATGTGACACGACTGCATCGCCTCTTTATATTGATTTCCGTACTCAAGCGAGCTGGGATTTCTTGAGCGCTCCTCAAGATGGAGTTTTGTTTGATATCCTTGGCGCGAACAACTCGCCAGCTTATACAAAATCTCAGATCAGCTGGTTCACTGAAGGCAGAATGGCGATGTTAGCTTTGCCTGATCAAAACGGCCAAGTGAACAACATCGATCAGCTCTTCGGTAACAACACGAAAGATGCAAACGGCAACTTCGCAGCAAACGGCTTCTTGGCACTCGCTAAGCATGATTCAAACGCGGACCAGATGATCGATGCAAACGATCCAGTGTTTGCAAGCCTCAGACTTTGGTTCGACAAAAACCGTGACGGTGTTGCACAAGCTCGAGAGCTTGAGACCTTAAGTGCAAGAAGCGTAGTTTCTCTCGATCTTGCTTACGATCCCAATTTCGCGGAAGTGGATCAATATGGAAACGAAATTCTTTATAAGTCGGTAGTGAATTTGCGCAATGGACAAATGAAACCGATGTTCGACGTTTGGTTTAAACTGGCTCAGTAACAAGGGGGAAAGAGTAAGTTTTAGAATCTAAATAGCGTTATCTCCGTACAATGAATTCAAATAGAGGCGGGCAGAAGAAAAAAAGATCTTCGTCCGCCTCTAACTTTTTAAGGTCTGAAGCTGCCAACGAATAGTCAGCCTGAGAGAGTTTTCCCATCTCCACAAGTTTTGGTCCGTAGGTTCGCCACCAAGTTAAAATCCAGGCAAGCATTCCGTCGCGACCGCCACCGCGAGCAACCCGCTGATGCACTTCAAAATTATCGAGAGTCATTCCGCTTTCGCGAATTAATTTTGGTAAGCGCGAACTGATATCGATGTCTCCACCGCCATCACGAAAAGAAGCAACCGCCGCCATTACCATTTTTGAAATCGCCTCTGAACGTGGTGCGGATGTCATAGCCTGCCAATTAAAATAGTCGTGAATAACAGCGCGGCCTCCTGGCTTGAGAACATCGCGGATTCCAGCGAGTGCTTTTTCAGGATGCTTTAACCAACATAAAACCCATCGGCAGTAAACGACGTCGAAAGAAGCTTTAGGCAAAGTAGCCAGCAAGTTTTCTGCGTCGCCCTCTTGTGCTGAAACATGGGGAAGCCCTCGAGACTTCGCTTGGGAATTTAGGTATCCAAGAAAGCGAGGTGATGCATCGACACCCAACACCCGCCCCGTCTCAGTTACCATTTGTGCAATATCGAAAGTTGCATGACCTGGTCCGCAGCCGAGATCAAGAACGTGCGAACCAGGAAGTACCGCGGCCTTTTTCCATGCGCCAACTGCAGCATCCGCCCAAACTCGATGTTGAATACCGAGGCGAGAAAGTTCGTCTGTTCCAGTACCTAAAATGTATTCGCGTTCATCTGCCATTTTTAAGCAGACTTATTTAAGAGCTGGCCGCTCTTTTTTTGTTCCGGGTTGGCGCGTGTCTTGAGCACGTACCAAATATCGGTCTCGGCCAGCCTGCGCACAACTTTGCCTAAATGATCTTTAACGTAGATAACTGTAATTCCGTCGTCTGATTGACACTCAACTGAAAGATTATTGTCTTTCACGCCTTGAAGACTTTTAAGGTGTGCGATCGCTTGATCGATTTCTTCTTGTGTAAGATGACGTTTGAGTTCTTCGCCGGCGTGTTCCTGTTTGCCGTTAGGATCGCGATCAGAAGCCGAGCC
>JANOUF010000372.1:0-2893 GCA_031416685.1 Bdellovibrionales bacterium | reverse complement strand
TCATCAGCAAAATAATCTAAGCCCTGCTTACGCACTTCAGGCTTAAAGTAATGTTCGAGAGACTCAACTTCCAACATAAGAACGATTTAACACCCAATGAAACTTGAGTCATTCGTCGGTTCCAAAAACGAAAATGGAAGCTTTCGCTTCCATTCCGTGTAACCAGGTTTTTTCGGGCTTTGCTTAGCAGTTGCTCGTGTTGCCGCGAGCGACTTTGCGAGAGTCTTTTTGAATCGTGCGAAGATGCTTGCGCTTAAGAGCTGAAGCACGAACTGCACGTTTAGCAGTCTTTTTAACTTCTGCTGCATCGACTTCCGGCTTAGCAGACGGCTTGTAATCAACAAACTCAATCAACGCCATCTCAGCTCTGTCGCCAGGGCGCATGCCGACTTTTAAGATACGAGTGTAACCACCTTCACGGCTCTTAAAGCGAGGACCAATGTCCTTCATAAGATTCTTTACAGTCGTTTCATTGGGATAACGAGACATCAAAAGGCGAGTCGCATGAAGAGTTGTGTCTTTATCCACGCCACGCTTGCTGACAGTCACTGCGCGCTCAACGTGACGACGAAGTTCTTTCGCCTTAGCCAACGTTGTTTTAATACGGCCGTGCTCAACTAGTGAGTTAACCAAGCCACGAAGAAGTGCAACTCGTGGACCTTGTTTGCGACCAAACGTCGCGACTTTTGCTCTGTGTCTCATAAATCCCTACCTTAAACTGCTAACTGCACGCTGGCATTCAAGCCAGCTCTCAAGCGTCTTTCCGAGGTACAGCTGTTGATGGATCCCATCCAGCTGGCGGCCATCCATCGATCTTCATACCGAGGTTCAAGCCCATCTCCGAGAGGATTTCTTTGATTTCATTCAAAGACTTCCGACCGAAGTTTTTGGTCTTGAGCATTTCAGCTTCAGAGCGAGATACCAATTCACCAATGTAACGAATATTTGCGTTCTTTAAACAGTTCGCAGAACGAACCGAAAGCTCGAGGTCATCAACTGAACGGAACAAGTTCTCGTTCAACTGTGGCGACGTCTTTTCTTCCTGCTCAACATCTGGCTCGATGCTTTCGTCGAACGTGAGGAAGATTTGAAGTTGTTCTTTCAAGATCTTCGAACCAAGAGAAACTGTTTCCTCTGGCTTCAACGAACCGTCTGTCCATACTTCGAAAGTTAGAGCATCGTAGTCAGTCTTTTGACCAACGCGTGCGTTTGATACGTGATAGTTCACACGGCGGATTGGGCTGTAAAGCGCATCAACACCAATGAAACCAACGCCATGTTGCTGTGGATTTTCATCAACAGGAACAAAGCCACGACCGAAAGTGCAAACCAGTTCGCAGCTAAACTTCGCGTTTCCGCCAAGAGTCGCAATATGCTGATCTGGATTTAAAACTTCGATCTTGTCAGTCGTTTGAATATCGCGACCAGTAACAGGGCCAGGACCGTTCTTCACGATGCGAAGAGTTTGCGGCTCTGGCGAGTACTGTTTGAAGCGAAGTTGCTTCAAATTCAAAATAATATCCGTCACGTCTTCCATCACATCTGGGATCGTGGAGAATTCGTGAAGAACGCCTTCGAATTTGACTGCAGAAACTGCTGAGCCCATCATTGAGCTAAGCAGAATCCGGCGCAGTGAATTGCCTAAAGTCACGCCGTAGCCGCGCTCTAAAGGACGAATCACAAAGCGGCCGTAGTCTTCGCGAAGAGTTTCGCGGTCAACTTCGAACGCTTTTGGTTTAATCAGATCGCGCCAGAATTTATAATAGTGCTCTTGCATAGAACCGCCGTGCCCCCAAAAAACCTAAAGACCAAAAAACACCGAAAAAAACAAAATGAGCGCTATCGAATGACAGCGCCCGAAACTTAATTAGCGAGAGTAATACTCAACGATCATGTTCTCTTCGATAGGAAGAGTGATGTTGTCACGCGAAGGCATATCTTTCACTGTGCCTTTGAATGCACCGTGATCAGCCTCCAACCATCCTGGGATCTCGCGCTTTTTTACTGATTCAATAGCAGCCATGACTTTGTTCACAGCGCGGCTCTTCTCGCGTACTTCGACCACATCGCCCTTCAATACATTTTGACTAGGGATGTTCGCTTTTAAGCCGTTCAAGAGAAAGTGATTATGCTTCACCAAGTGGCGAGCTTCACGACGACTAGAAGCAAAACCCAAGCTGTAAACAACGTTGTCCAGCCGAGTTTCAAGAAGCGAAAGAAGCTCCGTGCCTGTAACACCACGACGACGACTTGCTTCACCGTAATAATTTTCGAACTGACGCTCGCCGACTCCGTAGTAGCGTTTAGCTTTTTGCTTTTCACGCAACTGAAGGGCGAATTCAGAGAACTTCAAACGAGACTGACCATGTTGTCCTGGTGGATATGGACGGCGCTCGAACGAACACTTGTCCGTGAAACAACGATCGCCCTTCAAGAAGAGCTTCACGTTTTCGCGGCGACAGAATTTACATACGCTTTTAGGAACGCAACTCACAAAAATACTCCCAATTAAATTCTTCTGCGCTTCGGCGGACGGCAGCCGTTATGCGGTACCGGTGTTGTATCTCTCATTGTCGAGATACGAACGCCTGCGAGTGAAAGAGAACGAACAGCGGGTTCACGTCCTGCGCCTGGTCCTTTGAGGAAAACATCAACTGAGCGAACTCCCTGCTCCATTGCTTTTTTCGCTGCATCTTCTGCTGCGACCTGAGCTGCGAAAGGTGTTCCTTTACGGCTACCTTTGAAACCCAAGTGACCTGCGCTCGACCACGCAACTACTTCACCAGTCGGATCTGTAATCGTAACGATCGTGTTTCCAAAACCAGCTTGAACGAAACATTTTCCGTGCGAAACGTTCTTTCTGATTTTTTTCTTACCGGTTTTACCAGCCATT
>JANOUF010000371.1:0-5237 GCA_031416685.1 Bdellovibrionales bacterium | reverse complement strand
TACTCACACGAATTCTTTGGGTGAATGGTCGACAAGCCGAAGATCTTCGCAAGAGCGAATCCCAACTTCGCTTAGTGACGGATGCACTTCCGGCTTTGATTTCGTATGTTGATAAACGTCTCATTTATCGCTTCAACAACTTCGCTTACGAAACGTGGTTTGGTCTCGATCGAACAAGAATTGTTGGACAGCCTGTCGCCGATATTATTGGGCTTCAAAATTTTGCGCTCGTTGAACGAGCCATTCGCACCGCACTCGCAGGACGCTACGCCGAAGTGGAATGCGAAATTCTCCTCGCAAACGGCTCAAGCCGCACGTGCCGAGCAAGCTACTTTCCAGATTTTGCTTTAAACGGCGATGTCAAAGGTGCCGTCGGATTGATTTCCGATATCACGGATCGGAAACGCAGCGAAGAGCGCATGGACCTAATGGTCAACGCCACAACAATGCTCCACGGTTCCCTCGAAGCAGAGCCAACGCTCACACGCTTTGCGCAAACTCTAGTGCCGCGTCTTGCTGATTGGGTTGCAGTTCATCTCGTTGAAAATGATGACAACCTTGAGCGGATTGCATCGGTTCATCGCAATCCTGAGAAAATTGAGCGTATGATCGAAGTTGATCGCCACTGGGCGAATCGTAAGTTGGTTTCGGATCCAATTTGGCAGTCTCTGCAAACAGGCGAGCCGAAACTGTTACGGTACATGGATCCATCCGTCATTTCGTCGATTGCTCAATCGGAAGAACACCTAAAAGCTCTGCAAGATATCGGCTTTGCATCTCTGATGTGTATTCCACTTCTTAGTCGCGGCCGTGCGCTTGGGATAATCGTCATGGGTCGTGCAAGCCCGACTCGGCCGTTTGATATTGAAGATTTGAAATTTGCTGTTGAACTTGGTCAGCGTGCTTCTCTCGCAGTTGATAACGTTCGCCTCTTCCGGGAAACGCAATTTGCAAACCGCTCGAAAGATGAATTCTTAGCAACGGTTTCGCATGAGCTCCGCACGCCAATGAACGTTATTTTAGGTTGGCTTGAGATTTTGCAAAATGAGAATCCGGATAAAGCGACTGTCAATCAGGCTCTTCAAACTCTAGATCGAAATGCTCGCGTACAAGTCGAACTCATCAACGATCTTCTCGACGTATCACGAATCATTAGCGGCAAAATGACAATCGCGCCTCGCGAAATTTCTGTTGGCGAAATTGTCGGACTTGCTGTCGATTCTGTGCTGCCGGCAGCACGAGCGAAAGGCCTTAAACTTGAATGCAACATCGACAGCCACTTGTCTGTTGTAAATGCCGACCCAGACCGTCTCCAACAAATTTTCTGGAACTTACTCACCAACGCGGTGAAATTCACGCCAAGCAATGGTTCCGTGGAGGTTTCTGTTCGCAACGACGCAAACGATATCCTCGTGCAAATTAAAGATACTGGAATGGGCATTGAGCCTCGGTTTATTCCTTACGTTTTCGAGCGTTTCCGTCAGGAAGACAGTAGTACTACGCGACGACACGGTGGACTCGGAATAGGTCTCGCGCTGGTTCGTTATTTGGCGGAAGCGCACGGCGGAAGCGTCAATGTGCAGTCAGAAGGTAAAGGGTTGGGCTCAACATTCTCAGTGCGGTTACCTGCGGGCAATGCAACTCAATCGGCGGCATTTCATCAGCAACGAACCAAAGAAGCTCAAGAGCAGTTTGTTGCAGCGTCAGCGCCGATACGAAAAACAAAAAGTGGTCTTGAAGGAATTCATGTTTGTCTAGTGGACGACTCGCCTGATGTGCGAATGCTCTTAGCTCGCATTCTGTCTAAGGCAGGCGCAAAGGTCGATGCCTTCGAAACGGCCCCGGATGCCCTGAAAGCACTTGAAACTTTAAACCCTGACGTTTTGGTCAGCGACATCGGACTACCTGAAATGGACGGCTACTCATTTATTCGTGAGCTTAGAAGTCGCGAGCAAGCGGATCATCGCTCACCAATTCCGGCGGCGGCACTTACAGCATTTGCACAAGCTCGCGATGCCGATCATGCGATCCGTTCGGGTTTTGATAAGCACATCGCAAAACCAGTGCGGTCAGAAGACCTATTGAAGGCCGTGCTGCAATTAGCACACCTCAAGGCGTCACGCCTTCAGGCTAGTCGCCCTTCGGATCTGACTCTTTAATTGGTCCTTTAATCAGCTTTGATCCGCCAGCAGTCCTCCGCTATAGTTCCACCTATGGATAAATTATTGTGGCTCGATATGGAAATGACTGGCCTCGATGTGGCGAAAGAAGTGCCGATCGAACTTGGCGTCATTGTTACTGGTTGGGATTTAAATCCGCTCGAAGATTATCACGCGATTATAAAACAACCGCAGGAATATCTCGACCGAATGGATGACTGGAACAAAAAGCATCACGGTGAAAGCGGACTCACTAAGATGGTTCCCAATGGAAAAGAAATTAAAGTCGTCGAAGCCGAACTCGTAAAATTAATAAAAAAACATTTCGGTGAAGATCCCGCAATTTTAGCGGGAAATTCAATTCCACAAGATCGATTGTTCATTACGAAGTACATGCCCGCACTCAACGCCGCACTTCACTACCGCATGATGGACGTCACTTCATGGAAGATCGTCATGCAAGCGAAGTTCAATGCGAAATTTGATAAACAAAATCCCCATCGCGCCGTGGATGACATCAAAGAAAGTATTGCTGAATTCAAATACTACTTAAGCTTTCTAAAGGAAGCGCCGTGAAACATGTATTAGTCACGGGAACAACGAGTGGCATTGGATACGCTGTCGCAGAACAACTCGCCGAGCGGGGATACTTTGTTTGGGCTGGGGCGCGCGATACCTCGATACTTGAACCTCTTGCGAAAAAATTTGGGCCCGATAAATTTAGAGCGATTCGACTCGACGTAACTAATCCAGACCACACCTCGAATGTCTTAGCTGAACTAAGCAGCCACCCGATTGACGAATTTTTTTTAGTGAACAACGCAGGTGTTGCGACCGGCGGACCTCTTGAGTGCGTCACAATGAAGGAAGTAAAAGAACTATTCGACGTGAATGTCTTTGGCTTAATGGAGCTGACGCAGAAACTTTTGCCATTCATTCGTCAAAAACGCGGCCGTATCATCAACATTGGTTCGATCAGTGGATTAATTGCAACTCCATACATGTCGGCCTACGCAGCATCAAAATTCGCCGTGCGCGCTCTCACCGATGCCCTTCGCAGAGAGATGCTCGCTTTTGGTGTCGAAGTTGTTTTGATCGAGCCCGGCCCCATCGCCACAAAAATTTGGGGCAAGTCATTGAGTCGAACCGACGAACTTCGTGGAATGATGACTGCCGAGCAAACAAAGAGTTACACGAAGCAAGTCGATGAATTGATCAAAGGCGTTGAAGCCACTGCGAAAGCAGCCGTGCCACCACAATGGGTTGTCGATAAAGTAGTTGAAGGCATGGAGAAGAAAAAGCCATGCGCATATTACCGCGTAGGGAAACACGTACCATTAGTGATAGCCGCGACAAGGTTTATCCCGACGCGAATCCTTGATCGTATGCTCAACGGAACGTTTAGATTCGCCATTGGGGAATAAGGTCAGTGAGCAAGAATCAGTCGAAAGAATCAGTCAAGTGAGCAGTCACTGTCCTGTAGCGGTAACTGTTCTGTAACGGTCACCGGACGGTTACAGTTTACTTGACTGATTCAGATTCATTCGACCGCTCACGGCTCACTGATCTAGTATCTGTACATTTCGCCTTTGTACGGGCCCTTCTTATTCAAACCAAGGTACCCCGCCTGCTTATCCGAAAGCTCAGTGAGATTCACACCAAGTTTTTTCAAGTGAAGGCGCGCAACCATTTCGTCGAGCTCTTTTGGTAAACGATAGACACCAATTTTTGCGTACTTCTGACGGTTCTGGAAGAGTTCCATTTGCGCAAGAACTTGGTTCGTAAAGCTTGTCGACATTACGAATGATGGGTGGCCTGTCGCACATCCCAAATTCACGAGACGACCTTTTGCAAGAACTATGATCTCGCGACCGTTTTTTAGTGTGTGAATATCAACTTGCGGTTTTACTTCGCGCTGCTGACTGTTCTTGTTGATCCAAGCCATGTCGATTTCGATGTCGAAGTGACCGATGTTACTAACGATCGCACGATGCTTCATCGCCGAGAAATGCTTCTCAGTGATGATGTCGCAGCAACCAGTCGCTGTGACGAAGATATCGCCTTCAGCTGCCGCTTGGTCCATCGTCATGATTTCGAAACCTTCCATCGCAGCTTGTAGCGCGCAGATTGGATCGATTTCAGTAACGATCACACGTGCACCGTATGAACGCATGCTGTGTGCACAACCTTTGCCGACATCGCCGTAACCCGCAACAACGACAACTTTACCTGCGATCATCACGTCAGTTGCGCGTTTGATCCCGTCAGCAAGTGATTCACGGCAACCGTAGATGTTGTCGAATTTTGCTTTTGTTACTGAGTCGTTAACATTGATCGCTGGAACTTTGAGTTTGCCTTGCTGGTGCATTTTCTCAAGGTTATGAACGCCAGTTGTCGTCTCTTCAGAGATACCGATCAGATTTTTTACGGCAGAAGCGTAGCGCTCTTCGTGAACAACGTTCGTTGCGTCGCCACCGTCATCGAGGATCATGTTGAAGCCTTCAGTGCCCCACTCAAGAGTCTTCTCAATACACCAGTTGTACTCTGGCTCTGTCTCGCCTTTCCAAGCAAACACTGGAACACCAGTCGCTGCGATCGCAACCGCTGCATGATCTTGTGTCGAGAAGATGTTGCAAGAAGACCAACGCACCTTCGCACCTAAGTGTGTGAGTGTTTCGATTAAAACTGCGGTTTGAATTGTCATGTGAAGGCAGCCAACGATGCGCGCACCTTTGAGTGGTTGTTTTGCGCCGTAGTCTTCTCGAAGCGCCATAAGACCTGGCATTTCCGTTTCAGCAAGGCTGATTTCTTCGCGACCCCAACGTGCGAGCTCTTGGAAAACCTTTGGATTCTCCATCGCTTCTTTGCAAACCCGATAATCAGGCGAATTAGTAGCAGGTTGTTTTGATTTAGACATGTCAACAGCCGTAAGAGTGGTCATTTGAGCTCCGAAAAGATTTTGCTTAACGAAAATTTGGATGAGGTACGAAATTACTTAGGGCTGCGCGCTAGGTCAAGGGCTGATCGGAGACATTCGGCGATGCCATTGCATTTAAATTGAATTGAGACTGGGATGGG
>JANOUF010000370.1:0-11562 GCA_031416685.1 Bdellovibrionales bacterium | reverse complement strand
AAAAATAGAAATAAAAAAGGGGCCCTTGCGAGCCCCTAAATCAAACAACCAACAATTCCTTTTGGGGGAATCATTGCTTTCAAGTCTGCGCGGGTAGATTGGTGAAGTTCAAGCGGCAAAGGCCCACGTTTTGAACAAACTGTGTGGTGAGATATAGTGAGTTCACATGCCTGTAGCGATTTAGTTACTTCGGAATAAATATGTTCGGTGGATTTAAATGAACCGCAGACGAATTCGAGAATTTTCCCAGAGCCCGCGCAAGTGGGGGGTCGAGCGGGATCACTCGAATATAATAAGTGCCCCAACCAGGGAGATTCGTCTTCGGAACTAAGGTCCATTTCCCTCGTACGCCACGAAAGTGATGATAGGCGAGGCGCTGTGGATCAGGATTCGTTCCGTTTGGATTGCTAAACGGTGTGTTCACTTTACTGATCTCAACGTATGCGCCGCCGGCGCCAGAAATGTTTTTAACATCATAAGAAATCACAAGTGGAAGTCCTGGGTTAGTTTCGAATAATTCGAGCTGACCATTGAGCAGCGGTGCTTGCGTATCACCAGGCTGTGGTGCCGGAGTTGGCGCAGGAGTTGGGCCTGGATTCGGCGTCGGAGTTGGATTCGACGAGCTATTCGGGAACCAGCACGAAGGTCGGCGAGTCTGAAGCGCAGTACATGAAGTCGCTTGATCCTCGTTTGCGTTGCAAAGTGCGCCGTGAAAATACGTATCCATTCGGCACTGAGGTTGCGGATGTGATTCGTAAACTTTTGTGACTACTGATGGATCGGGATTTGTGAAAGTTGGCGATTGACCTCTTCGTCCACCGAGTACCCACATGAGGTTCGCAGCAGATTGACCGGCCATCGCAGCACGTGCGCAGAGTTCAACGTCGGTTGAAGATTGCCACAAAGATTGACAAGCTGAGCGGGCAGCGGGATCAGCTTGAACTTGACCAGAGCCAGTCGCGCGAAAATATTTTCGTAAACATTTTGCTGTTGAGAAATAATCAGACTGACCCTCAACCGATGCCCACTGACCACCTTGGGCTGTATATCGCGGACTTCCGCCAAGATGATGGCCGATTTCGTGACACGCAACTAGTGCAAGTCCGTCTTCAGTGACGGCTTCGTGGCGAGCAAGGCCTCCGAACATTTCAACTAACCAAGTGCTTCCTTGGCGGCTTGCTTGTGCGTTGACTGTTCCATCGGACCACTTACGTTGAATGACGAGGTTGCCACCGTTCCGAGAAACGATTGGCTTATATAAAGTCTCAAGGGCAGTGAGTACGCGATTGAAAGCCTCTTCATTCACGCCGCCAAAATTAAGTAGATGCGTATCTTCAGATCCGATCCACATATCGTTTTCAGGAAGGAAGCTATCAGCACGCGCGACTGACGCGTTGATACAGACTAAGCTTGTAAGCAATAGTAGCAGTTTCATAGCCGATTCCCCCCTTAGGGACCAATCGGTGTTGCGTGCTGAAATTCAGAACAAAATCGACCTTGGTCTCAAAATGAGACGCGAATTTGGACTGAAATCTGATCGAGTCTGTGGACTTGAATCCAGTGAAAGGCTATGTTTGCCGCACTATCTATAAAGGCGACAAAAAAATGATGAAGAAGGTATTACTCGTGGGAATTTTAGGTTCAGTACTTGGTCTGTTGAACGCGTTTGCGGCCGAAAAAATCAAAGTCGGGGATCCAGCTCCAAAGTTATCAGCCAAAAACGAAAACAACGAGACCGTCGAGTTTAAGTATAGCGATGGTTACACGATGGTTTATTTTTATCCTCGTGCTGACACTCCGGGGTGCACAGCACAAGCTTGCAGCCTTCGTGACGCGTATGAAGAGTTGGGAAAAAAGGGAGTTACCGTTTACGGCGTAAGTACCGACACTCCTGAAGATCAGAAGAAATTCAAAATAAAACATCGCCTGCCGTTCACGCTCATCGCAGATACGGATAAAAAAGTTGCGGATGCATTTGGTGTTCCCGTGCGAGTTGGCTTTACCTCGCGCCAAGCGTTTTTAATTAAAAGTGGGAAAGTTGTGTGGCTTGATCGAACAGCATCGACAGCTGAGCAAGCGAAAGACATTCTCGACTACATTAATTCGGCAAAGAAGTAGCAGCCATGGCAAAAACTCATTTTAAAATTTTAATTCTTGGTGCGGGCTCTGGTGGAATTTCAGTTGCAGCTCGGCTTAAGCAGTCGAATCGTGCAGAGGACATTGCAGTTATTGACCCGGCTGAGTTTCATTACTATCAACCGCTGTGGACACTAGTGGGCGCGGGGATCGTAAAAAAAGAAGCTACAAAAAAGCCGATGTCTTCGGTCATTCCGAAAGGTGTGCGTTGGATTCGCGACCAAGTACGAAGCGTATCAGCAGATACAAATACCGTTCAGTGTGCGTCAGGAACGTTTACCTACGAATGTTTAGTGGTAGCGACCGGTCTTAAACTTGATTGGGCAAAAATAAAAGGACTTGATGGAGCATTAGGGAAAAACGGCATCTGCAGCATTTATCAATACGAAGATGCTGAGCAGACTGCAAAAATGCTTTCGTCGTTCACAGGTGGTAATGCGATTTTCACGATGCCGCCGGTTCCGATTAAATGTGCGGGTGCTCCTCAAAAAATCATGTATCTAGCCGAAGAAGTATTTCAAAAAAACGGTGTCGGTGAAAAATCGCGTCTTACTTTTGCAGTAGCAGGCAAAGTGATTTTTGGCGTTCCAGCTTTTGCGGCACCTTTAATGAAAGTCGCTGAGAGAAAAAAGATTGATCTCAAGTTCTCACATAAGCTCGTTGAAGTTATTCCTGCTGAGCGAATTGCAGTCTTCGAGAAATCGACAGAGTCTACCGTGAACGGCGAAGTGAAAGTAACAACCGATTTAGTTCGTTTGCCTTACGATCTTCTGCATGTTGTTCCGCCGATGAGCGCGCACGATTACATTCGGCAGTCCGATCTCGCTTTTACCGAGGGCACGCAGAGCGGTTGGCTCAAGGTTGACCAAAATTCTTTGCAACATAAAACACACGCAAATATTTTTGGAATTGGCGATGTGACAGGTGTACCAAATTCAAAGACGGGTGCCGCAATTCGCAAGCAAGCGCCAGTCGTTACTCAAAACATCAATGACTTCTTCGCTGGTCGCGCAGCAACTGCTTCGTACGATGGCTATGCGTCGTGTCCGCTAATCACGGGTGTGGGTAAAGTTATCTTGGCTGAATTCGGTTACGACGGAAAACTTTTGCCATCTTTCCCAATGGACATGACTAAGGAGCGTTGGAGCATGTGGATTCTGAAAAAGAATCTTCTGCCGACGATGTACTGGCGTGGCATGTTGACTGGGCGAATGTGAAGACCGGCATGTTGGGATCAGTGTTGATCCCACTCGGATTTGTACTTTGTTTGTTCCCAGTTGTTAGCTCAGCTCTCGCACTCACTTTGGGCATAATCTTAACGTTGTCCGTGGGAAATCCATATTTCGAAAGAACCAGAAAATATACCAAACAGCTGCTCGCATGGTCGATCGTCGGCCTCGGTGCAGGCATTGATTTAAGTGTGCTGCTTCGAGCGGGGACCAGTGGAGTTCTCTTTACTGCACTCACTTTGCTTGGCGCCCTGCTTTGTGCTTTCGCACTTGGACGCCTATTTAAGGTTCCAAACCAAATTGCAACACTCATAGGAGTTGGAACTGCGATCTGTGGTGGTAGTGCAATCGCAGCAGTGTCGCCAGTCATTCGTGCTAAAGATGAATCGATTTCTGTTTCACTTGCGGTGGTCTTTATTTTAAATGCCGTTGCGCTCGTTATTTTTCCACCAATTGGACGTGCAGTTGGGTTGAGCGAGGATCAATTTGGTCTTTGGGCAGCTCTTGCGATTCACGATACGAGTTCCGTGGTGGGCGCGAGCATGCAGTACGGGGCTCGGGCACTTGAGATCGGTACGACGGTGAAACTTACGCGTGCACTTTGGATAATTCCTCTCGTGCTCATGATCGCGCAGTTCTATAAACGAGAAGGGGATGCGGGATCACAACCTGCAGTGCGGTCGAAGACGAAATTTCCATCGAAATATCCCTGGTTCATAGGCGGCTTTGTATTGATGTCGGCTCTTGCGACGAGCCTTTTTGAGTATCAAGCTCTTTGGACTGAAGTCGAAATTTTGGCACGTCGATTGTTGGTAGCAACGCTATTTTTAATTGGAACGGGAATGACAAAATCGGCAATTCAAGACGCTGGACTCCGTACGTTTTCATTCGGGGTTATTCTTTGGCTTGTAGTCACATTCTCGAGCCTATTGGTTGTGTTTTACATTTAGGTATTAGACCAAGTCTAGTTTAGGTCGGAGCCATTTGGCAGCAATCGATAACGGCATTTTTCCAAGCTATGCTAGTTTGCATAATGCAATCCCAACCAGGATGTTATTCTTGATGAATATCGACAAAAATATCGGCTGGCAGAAATCTCTCTCGCAATATCAAAAATCGGACATGGGGCGAAGTGCTTGGCAGATGGTCCATACTTTAATTCCTTACTTTGGAATTTGGACTTATTTAGCTTTTAATCTTTCTGGTCCGCTTTGGATTACGATTCCACTTATTTTTCTTGGCGCTGGCTTTTTAGTTCGTGCATTCATTATTTTTCATGATTGCGGTCACAATTCGTTTTTCAAATCCCGGCGCGCAAATGAGATCGTGGGAACACTGATCGGGTTGTTGGCGTTCACTCCGTTTCATCATTGGCGTTGGGAGCATGCTCAGCATCACTCAACAGTCGGGGATTTAGATAATCGTGGGATTGGCGATCTCTGGACGATGACGATTGAAGAGTATCTTGAGAGCCCATTGATCAAGCGTATTGGATACCGGATCGTCAGAAGTCCGTGGTTCTTGTTTGGTTTTGTTCCTCTGTTTTTGTTTTTAGTGAAGCAGCGGTTTCCGGCGCCACAGGCGAAAGCATATGAGCGAAAGACACTTCATCTCACTTCCGTTGCGGTAGTGCTGTTGTCTTGCGTGGTTGCGTATCTCGTCGGATGGAAAGAATTTTTAATTGTTCAAACTTCGATCCTCACTTTGGCGGCATCAGCAGGCTCGTGGCTTTTCTACATTCAGCATCAGTACGAAGACACCTACTGGGAGCGAAGCGAAAGCTGGGACTATTTCACGGCGTCGATGCTCGGAAGTTCTTATTACAAGCTTCCAAAAGTTTTACAGTTCTTTTCAGGGAACATCGGTTTTCATCATATCCATCATTTGAACTCAAAGATTCCGAATTACCATCTTGAGGAATGCCAGACTAAATTTTCGTTTCTGCAAGAAGTAAAGCCGATTGGCTTAATGGCCGGAATGAAAACTGCGCACCTTGCGCTGTGGGATGAAGAGCAAAAGAAGATGGTTACCTTCAAGGGAGCACGCTTAAGTCTCAGAATGAAACACTTGAATCAGGTTGCTTAAAGCGAAGAATGAAAAAATCTGCATACGCCACGGTAACCGTCTTGTTAAGTCGTACGCACAGCCTATAAACTATAAAGTTCATGCCTTTAATAAACGCGCTTCTTATGCTAACCGGATTGCTTCATTTTGCCGCTGATGCCAACGCATCAGGTGTGATGAACTCCATTGCTGAACAGGTATGTGCGCCATTACATGATGCGCGCTTTCAGGGCCCAAACTATCAAGCTCGTATCTCAAATTGCGAAGACATGGTCCTCCGGCAAAAAGTCAAAAACTTAGGCGCGCTCCAGTATACGATTCAATATTTCGCCAACAATTTTGGAAAACTCCGCGACTCGAGTTGCGCGATACAAAGGCTGGGAAGTGATGACCAGTGTTCGCTGTGTGAAAAGCCGGCAGAGGTTGAGAAGGGAATTCGCAACGGCTGCACCATGGTAATTAACGATATCGAAAACAATCATCCACAGCATTCCAATCGGTCGACGGGTTATTTTATTGATCTGTGCGCGCGCAATCCAGCTCAGAATTTGAAAACGTTTTATGTAAATCGAGGCAAGGGTCATGCGGGACAAAGTATGTATGACGACGTTGGTGGTCGTAGAACGACCTTAATGGGCGCATTTTTAACAGACACCATGGTCCAACCATTTTCTCCATATTCAAATCCGGGCCGATATCAGAATCTTTGCGGTATTCGCACGCCACTGCAAGTTCGTTTGGTGGGCCTGAATGCAACCAACAATGACTCTGAAGAATCCAAGCCAATGCATGTATCGCCGTATGAATCGAGTTTCGGATGTCCATCGGTGAGTTGCGAATCGGTTCCGATCATGAAGAATCTTGCTGAGAACGGACCTTCGCTTGTCATGAATTATGCGACCTCGAGAATGGCGAATGCGCCGCTTGGAGTGCAATCCGGGCACACTTGTCAAAATGGCGTCGACGATATTGATCAGTTAGCTCGTTCCGCAAATCCATCTAGCATTCGGCCAACACAACAGATCGGGAGAGACAGATGAGTAAACTAAATCTCATGTTCGGCATTATGTTTTCGGTTTGTTTTGCATATGGTGGAGTTGAAGGCCGAACAGTTTTCGAGTTTGGGCCGGAGACTGGGGACATTGCTAAAATCCAAGTGGATTTAACGAAACGTTCTCAACGTTACAAAGCTCGCGTTAAATCGCTGCTTCGTAAGGGCGGAACTCGCACGGGTGAACTCGTTTGCATAAAACTCAATGCCGTCGAGTTTCGATGCAAACGTGATGATGGCGGTGGCAACTTTGTTTTGAAAACTGGAACGCGTCCGACTCTAACGACCGCACACTTTGATGCAGCCGACGAAGATGAGGACCTACAAGCTACTTTGCGTTTAAGCGATGACAAGCCAATTACGGTTGAAGGTAAAAACGCTGTTACCTCATTGCGCGATCTGTTTTAGCCCTTGAGGAGCTGAGAAGCTCAAATGATACCGTGAAACATTCGCGCCTTGAATCGTGTACTCGATATTCGAGACGCCGCCTGCAAGTTCAAATACAGTCTGAAACGTAAATTGATTTTGAATCATGCCACGTCCGAATTTTGCGAATGCAGCAGCGAATTCAGCATTACGTCTCGCGCGGTATTCTGCACCCATCACAATGAGATACTCATGCATGCGTTCGGCACCTGACTGAGCCTCGCGTGCGTAGCCATCGATACATTCTTCCATCTGATCAGTTTCGTTACGGCAAAGTCCGTCGACGTCACCTTTTGCAAAATAGTCCGAGTGCAGACGAAGTGCTGTGTCGACAAATTTTTGTTCAGTAGATGTGGCAGCTAGTTCCATCAAACGATCCGTCTGTTCATCTGTAATATCAACGGCGAGCATGAGTTGGTTTGCACCTTTTGCGCCTTCCGGAACGTTCACGTTTAGGGTATTACGAAGGCCCGTGCGACGAATCACTGAGCGAACTGCACTGCGAAGTCCATCTGAATCCGATTTGTTCGAAGTATACGCGTAAATGTACTGCCCGAACTTGCCGCTCATCTTCGAGCCATCAGCATTTGTCGCATCGAATGCGACACCGTAAAAGCCACCGGCTTTTGTTTTTTTCTTGCGTATAACTTTCAGCTCAGACTCTTTAACGTAAATTCCATAGTTTGTTTTAACTGTTGTGCCATCGTGGAGACGGGTGGTGTCGTTATACTTGTAGAGTTTTCCCCTCGACCACGACATTTTGAGTAGGATCGGAACACCAATTGAAAAGCTCAGATAGTCTGCAACTTGCGGCACACGATATTTTTCCCAAGGGCGAACTGAGTTCATGCGGCCTTGTTTGACGAGTTCTTGAACCGCGAGCACGTTTCCTCTGACCAAATCTTCGTAAGCTTTAGCACCCTGTTCTGTACTTGCATCAACCATAAACGAGAGTCCATTCGTGAGACTTTTTGCATGTGACGCTGCGAGCGCCGCGACACTTAAACCGGCAGACGCGGATGCTGTTTTTACTTTTGTCGCAGAGAGATCTACTAAAAAGTTTTTATCGTCGATTTTTTCAACGTAAGTCGTGAAGTCACCAGTAGCACTTACCGATAGAACGGCGATTGCAGGGCCATAAGTAACCGCGGCGCTAAATTCAATTCCACCTTCAGAGCTATAGGTAACTGAATCGCCGGTTGTCCATCCTCTTAAGTCGCTCGCCTTTGTCGGAGCAGAAACCCAACGTTTCAAACGCGAGATCGCTTCTTTGTTTGGTGCAAATCGAATAGTTGAAACTGTTCTCCCTTTTGAAGGTAACAACCCAACGCTTGCTTGAAGATTCGAGCGAATGCCTGTTCCGTTGTTAAACCAGAAGCTCATTGCCGGGCCAATACCTCCAGAAATTTCAAAATTGTCGACAACTTGAAATCCCGCGCTATGGTCGCCAACAACGAGCGATCGCGTCGCTGAATTTGACTCCGTCAAATTAATGATTCTTCGACTCATTTCGAAGTCGGCAAAGTACGAAGGACTTAACTTTGTTTGGAAGTCATTTAGAGGACCGGTGTTGTTGGTGGTCTGTCTCGGGGGACGGAAGTCTGCTGCTAATGCTGTTGCTGAAGTGAATAAAAGTGCAGAGATGAGAACGAGTGATTGAAACATTGGATTCCCCCTTCAAGAGAAGTACACGCCGAGCCATCAACACCGACGGATATCAACGCCGATGACGATGGGGAGTCAAAAGAGGCCGCGAATCGTTTAGAAATCATCAACAGGCATGGGGAAAGCTGGTTAAAGTAAGGGATTTTGCCCCATCCGCTGTTTCAAATTGAGAATTACCTCAATTCGAACTTCGAATGCACCGATCTGTAAATGAATGAAACTTTGGGTTGCTGTCCTGTCATCACTATTAGTCTGGTCGTTCAACACCCACGCTTCTGAGTGGCTCGCGCCCATACCGTCAGCCTTGAAATCCTATCAAGTTGAACAAATTGCGACTGACGTTTTACATATTTCCGATAAAGACGGGAAGCTCGACGCGCTATTGATCGATACGTCGGTGTGGTTAACTTCGTCGGATCTAGTTCTCAAGGCCGATGCAGATTCAATTTCTGAATGGAACGAGTTCTATTCCTTTTCGATGCGGTCGCATGATAAGAAGTCAGATCGCGCGAAAGCGAGTTCCAGACGAATTCTGGCTGACGGTAAAATTGATTACGTCTTCACAGAAAAATACGTTATCGCTTCTGACCACCGTTCGTATGCCTTGATCGCCATCACCCTAATGCGGGATGAAGAGCGCGCACTGCAGTTGCGAGACAAGCTAGACGCCTTGATCGCGCGACAAAGTGGAAATAGATCGGTAAGTCTAAATGAAATTTTTAACGTGTTGATTGCTGAAGCACATGCTCAAGAAGTACGTCGTACCGAAAAAGGCGGGAACCCACAGATTTCCAGTTCATCGGAGAATTTGCCGGATCCTCGATGTAAAGATTCCGGCTATCCAGAGAAGTTTCAAAGACGCGTTAATGAAAAGTACGTTCCCTTCACCGCATTCGACATTGCTTCTCTTCCTTGTGCAAAAGGCGTAAGCGAAGTGTTGTGGGACCAAATAACGGCAGTACCCACTATGGCTGCTAGCATTTTGCCGCTCGTCGCGATCATTTCTAATCCGCTTAACCTGATGAATTCATCAATCAGGCGCCAAGCGATCAGCGGCACGACGGCTTCCGCGCAAGAATCTGCTGAGATGGGCCGCCGATTTGCTTCATGGGTGCGAAATAATCGCGGGCAATATATTCAAGCAATGACAAAAGCGCTCGGCCAAGATTGGTGCTTAAGTCACGCTAAGCGCGTTGAGTATGCCTGCAAAGCACTTACTGTTGTTGTAGAAGTCGGATTTGGTGGAGTAGCAGGGGCGCGTTTAGCTACATTGTCAAAAGCGATGCGAGTAGGAAAGTCGATTCGAGCAGTTGCGGCCATTCCCACTCAAGCACTTAGTCGCACAGTCGGAAAACGTTTTATTCTTTACGATGCAAAAGGTGTGCGGCAGCCACTCGACTCAATTAAATCTGGCGAATCATTTCAAGTCGTAATGATGCCCGAGCGAAATCAAGTTGCAATGATTCGTGGAGGAATTCGAAATGGTGGTCATCAACAGATCACGAGATTAGCGACTCAGAACTTAAAATATCAACGGTTTGAGCCGAGTGATATGCAAGCCTCCGGCAACATTCGATTTCACGTTGTAGATGGAAAATGGCGAACGGAAGTTGGCGGGCGCTATTATACTTCTGAACATCCTATCGCAGCTCGCGAGCTTGGTGAATTTGCAAAGGACTCAGGCGTTCCGCCCACCCTCGTGACTCCAAATCGTCTTCCCGGTTGGGAAAAATAGTCGAAGTTGGCTACTTTTTTTACATCGACACGCACACTGGCATTGGGCAGCCGTAACGACAATGACTTCGCCAAGGTTGCCAATAGGATTGTAAATGCGATCTTGTTAAACATTGTAGGAAGATCTCCAGAAGTTAACTATCGCATCACCAAAGTGGACACCGCTTGACTCATTTATTCAATCTTGATTCCGGCATCTTTTAGTTCGCCTTCTATTCCCCACATTTTCGCGAGCAGGCGGGGGGCGTGAGAGCCCACGTAAGACATGATCAGATACTTAATCAAACGGGCGATTAGGAGGACCGGAGCAAGTTTTTCTAAAGGAGTATTAGCAAGACCAGCGAGCACAACAGCAGGCTGCTGCATGAACGGCGTGAACGAGATTGCGCCCACTACGATCAGCCCGTATTTATCGAAAAATTTATTAGTATAGACCCAAGTCTTTGATTCCGATAAACCGGGAAATAAATCCAAAATCCACGGCAATCCTTGTAGCTCGACTGCGGCAGCTAGGATCAGCGCACCGATCGTCGATCCAATCGCTGTCGCAAAAGCAAACTTGACCCAGCTTTTTTGACGTAGCATTGAGCTTGAAATCAAAATGCCATCTGTTGGAATGACTAGAAAGAAATTATCAGCGAGCGCGATCGCTGATATCAAAGGCGAGTACCACCAGAGATCCACGTACTTCTGAAGTTGGCGAACATAATCGGAGAGCTTTTTTATTTTCACTTAAGAAACCTTCAAATCTCAAAGTTGAGACAATGATTACAACAAGTGCTTATAGCACAACGGGCAGGGATACGTAGTGTCATTGAGCAATGAACTCCGCCTCTAATGGCTAACTCCTTGCATTCTTAATCCCTCGTGAGACTTTTTATTAAAATGGCACCTCAAAATAGCCTAACAGGAGCGTCAATGTTTAAAGAATTGACGAGTGTAAGGCAATTTATCGCCCCTATTATTATCGCTTTGCTTTTTCTATTCATGGGCAATCCCGCTGGTGCCCAACCTATCGAGACAAGTTCTAACGATCTAATGAACTTGTATGCTTCTATGGAAGAATGGTTAGGCCGCCCAGCCCGAACAAAAGAAGAAATTAAAACCGGTTCAGCCATATTAGCAGACAAGTATATTACGGACGAACGCTATCAAGAGGCAATTTGGGTTCTAAGGTCTGGAGGTCACTTCGCTCGCGCAAGAGAGCTCGAGCGATGGTTAACTCGGCTTTTATCTGAAGTTAAAACCGAGTTCATC
>JANOUF010000369.1:0-8103 GCA_031416685.1 Bdellovibrionales bacterium | reverse complement strand
CCAGAATCCAGTCGAGAATCGAGGAAATAAAACGAAAAGGAATATCCAAACAGGAAGTGCCGCCCCCAACAAACGCATAGCTGGTCGCATAGAGCGAAATGAAGAACGACGATCCGACTTATGCAGCTGGAACAGGAGTGACGTAATTAAAATCACATCGACTGCCATATAAAGAGTTGCATGGAGATCTTGATTCACGAGCAGATACGCCATCAACAAGAAATAGCTAGTAAAGATAATTAACATGGCGTCTCGGTAACGGCCAGACTCCAGAGTTTTCAAAGCAGCGAGAAAAACTAAGAGCGCCGTCGCAGGTTCTTGACCAACAACTGTACCCCATTCAGTAAACACCCCTGCCGCTCCTGCCAAAGCAAGCGTATGTCGCAGCCATCGGGGCGGGTAAGCGACACCCTTAAAAATATGCAGACCATTCCAAATTAAGCAGCTCCACGCGGTCGCCGTCAGCCACGCGGGCTGTGAAAGTGAATGCGGTAGAATATTAAATCCAACCATTAATAGAAGAAAAATCTGAATCGATTTATCCGGCTGCCGTTGCATTTTGCTCTCCCGGATAGAGTGCTAGGGCTTCAAGGCAGCGCTCGTAATGTTGAAGTCCTTCATTCGGCGAAATTAATTGTGTCGGCAATTGAAGAGCATAGCGACGCTTTTGCAGAAACGCGCGCTCCACCCACAAGGTTAACTGCGAAAGTTTTGCCTCGTGATCTGCACCCGGCGTTCGATCCCAATCGAATAAAAGCGCTTCAGGATTTCCTTGATCGAATTCTTTAATGAGAAGCGAGCGCCCGCGAGCAAACGCTTTCCAGTCGATTCGATTTGACGAGTCACCTGGTACGAAGCTGCGATGACCACGAAAATCTTCGCCACCGCGTGAAGCAATATACGAACTTCCTTCTTCCCCGAGCATTGTAGTTTGCGGAAGTGTCGCATTGCCTTTCCGTGCTGGATAGACCAAGAAGTGAGCATCGGTAGGTAACCACATCCAAGCGTGAAATAATCCAACTGGATAAATGGTCGAGATACAAACGCGCTTAAGTTCGTGACGGCCGCGTTTCCGAACAGCGTACGCGGTTTTTTGCTTAAGCAAGGCGCGAGGACGAAGAGGAGCTGCGATATTTCCGGTTTCACCTAAAAACGGAAAGCTTTTTTGCAAACGCACTTCCAACATAAAGCGAGGAGCTTGACTGAAATTCTCAAGCGCCGCAGTCATTTGGACAGCGTCATCTGCAAAGCCGGGCTCGGTTTCAACTAGTTTCAACGCAATGTTTTTCAGATTATTGTGAGTTTGCACCATCGCTACGAGCGCGACAGCAAGAAGAAAGAAAGCGAGCAGGTTTACTAAGTTGTTCGTATAGATAGCGCCAGCAAACAAAATTATGACAACACTTGATAGAAAGATCAGGCCGAAGCCAGTCGGGATGATGTAGATCTTGCCCGATTTCATGATGCGAACCTTTAGCGAAAACGTTAATCGACCCGAACGTTTGAGAGAATTTCGTCGGCGAGGCGCTTGCCGGTTTCGCCAGTGAGATCCTCGACTGGATTTAGCCGATGGCTCATGACCGAAATTGCTACAGCTTGGACGTCTTCAGGTAGAACCATTTGTCGTTTACAGAGGAATGCCCACGCTTGTGCTGCATGCACCATGCAAAGGGATCCGCGCGGAGAAAGGCCTTGCGTGCCAGCACGGACACGAGTTTCCTCGACAATGTCTTGAATATAATTGATCACTGCATCTGACGTGTGAACCTGACGAACAAGCTTTTGCATTTCAAGCAGGTCATTGGGCAAGAACACGGGCTTTAGCTCATCAACCATCTTCGCGCGATCCGCGCCAAGTAGTAGATTGCGTTCGGCTTGACGACTCGGATAACCGATTTCAATTCGCATCAAGAAACGATCGAGTTGAGATTCAGGAAGCGGAAAGGTTCCAACTTGCTGGCGAGGGTTCTGGGTTGCAATCAGGAAGAAGGGTTGCGGCAAGGAGTGCGTAATGCCATCGATGCTCACGCGGTTTTCTTCCATCGCCTGAAGACAAGCACTTTGCGTTTTCGGTGTCGCGCGATTTAATTCATCCGCTAAAACGAGTTCCGCAAAAATGGGTCCGCGATGAAAAACAAAGGTTCGAGTTTGTGGGTCGTAGATGGAGCTGCCAAGAATATCAGCGGGCAACATGTCGTTGGTAAATTGAATGCGCGAAGTTTGTAGACCCAGCGACTGCGCTAAAACTTTTACGAGCGTCGTTTTACCAACTCCGGGAATATCTTCGATCAACAGGTGACCGTCTGCGAGTAAACAACAAAGTGTCAGTTTGATTTCACGTTCTTTATCAAGAATCACGCTGCTAGCTTGCGCCATAAACGATTCAAGTCGCGTGTGGATATCTTGCGCTGTCGAGGAAACACGTACTGCTGTCATAGTTGACGTATCGGTAATTGAACGGTGACACTCAACGGGATGAGCATGGAATCATGAAAGAATTCCACGGACTAACAGTACTGACCTAGACGGAAGGCGATATGCATACGAACGATCAACTAGACATTATCGGAGAAAACATTTGGCTCGTGCGCCAGCCACTAGCTATAGGTGGAGTCGAGTTCGGTGTGTGTGCAAGCCCGTCAATCCGTACAAGCCGTGTGCGCATGGAATTATTGATCGAGTGTGCGCGGAATTTTGACTTTTACTAAAAGTAAACCGCCGATGATAAACAGGATCAGGACACTTAAGATTCCTGCTCGCGGATTTCCTGTTAGCAGACCTACAACGCCAATGAGCTGTGGCCCGAGGATTGCCGCAAATTTCCCGAGCATGTTGTAGAAGCCAAAAAATTCGCCCGCTTTATCGGTAGGCACCATTCGGCCAAAAACTGCACGCGAAACACTTTGAACACCGCCTTGAACAAGTCCAATCAGCACAGCCAATCCGAAAAATTCCGAGCTGCTTGTCATGAAATAGGCCCAGATAGTTCCCACCATGTAAGTCGCGATCGTGATGAATAGCGCAGGTTTTGGGCCAATGCGATTCGCGATCCATCCGAAGATGAGTGTCGCGGGGAAGCCAACAAACTGCACAAGAAGGATAGCGAGAATTAAACTTTCAGATTTTAGTCCGATCGACATGCCGAAATCGACAGACATTTTAATGATCGTGCCAACGCCGTCGATGTAAAAGAAGTAAGCAAGTAGGAACAAGCCCAAATTTTCGTACTTACGAATCTCGCGAAACGTTCCAACTAGCTGTCGAAACCCGTGGCGAATCGCCTCAATTGCGCCACATTTCTCTTCGGGAACTCGCTCAGGTGGATTTTCTGGCACCCACAAAAATATCGGAATCGAAAACACGGCCCACCAAATTGCGACGGACATGAACGCAGCTTGAGTTGCAGCTGCCTTATCGCTAAATCCAAAAAATTCTGGTTTCATAATCATGACGACGTTGAGCAAAAATAGAATCCCGCCACCGAGATAACCGATGGAGTAGCCCAACGCTGAAATGAACTCCATGTTCTTTCGCTTCGCAACCGAAATCAAAAGTGCATCGTACATCGAGTTGCCGGCGGTGAAGCCAATGTTCCCGAGCATGAAAAACAAAAGTGCCATTTCCCAATGGCCCGCTTCAATGAAGGGGAGCGCAGCAGTTGCGAGCACACCAATGAAAGTGAAAAAGAACAATAAAGCTTTTTTGCCTTGGCCGCGGTCAGCAAATGCACCAAGGATTGGCGAAGTAAACGCAAGCGCTGCGCTCACGATAGAATGAGTTGTGCCTAACTGAAAGGTGCTGACTGTTACGTCGACTCCTTGACTCCAATAAGATTTATAGAAGATCGGAAAGAGGGCAGTGATGACGGTCGTAGTGAAAGCAGAATTGGCCCAATCGTAAAGCGCCCATGACCAAGCGGATTTTGAAACCTTGTTTCCCAAGCGCTGCTTCCTCTAATGTTGCGTGTGCATCTGATCACTGCGTTTAAAGAGGGAAGCATCGTAACCATGCTCGCTCACTTTGCGCATGAGATCTTTGTAAGCTTGATCGTCAACGTGCTGAGTACGGCTGAGCACCCAGCCATAGCGTCTGCGAGGGTGCCCTACGATTGCGTATGAGTAGAGGCCACTTGCATCCGGAGCGCCAACCTCTAAGACCCAATAGTCGTTAGCAAACGGTTTCCACCAGACGAGAAAGTGAACAAACGAAACTTTCATTTTTGCGGGCTGTTTTGAATCCAGCCATGCATGACCATAAGCTATGCGATGGCGTTCGAAGCTTCCTTCGCCGACGACGCATCCGTTTTGTACATCGAGTGAGCGGTCATCTTTTTGCGAATACGTCATCGTTGTATCACGACAGCCGATTTGAAATTCGTTCTCGACGCGTGCGATTTCGTACCACTTACCTAAGTATGATTTCACGTCTATGGCGTCGACCGCTTGAACAGGAGTGCGGGCGGCATTCGCTTGCACGGTGATCAAAACAAAAAATAGAAAAAGGGCTACGCGCATGAAGTAAAGGTTCTCCGACACCTTTTACTGTGCCGAAGGTCCTCCCGATTGACAAGCGCATCGCGCTGCGGCTCAGGCCTGAAGGACGTACTTCCAAATAACGTCTAGAAGCTCGTGCTTATTCAACGGTTTTGTCAAATGGGCCGTACATCCGACTTCGAAGGAGTGATCTCGCTCTTCTTTCATCGCGTGCGCAGTCAACGCGACAATTGGTTTTGTGTAGTGTTCGCCCCGTAGAATTTTGGTTGCTTCGTAGCCATCCATCTCGGGCATTTGAATATCCATAAAAACGATATCGAATTTCCCGGTCAACGCCTTCTCGCAGCCAACGCGACCGTTGTGTGCGGATTCAACTTTTATACCGTACGGATTTAGTAAACGTGTCACTAGCAAGCAGTTATCCGAACTATCGTCGACAACAAGAACACTCGTACCTTGGAAATATTCTCGGGCCGATTCACAATCAACGAACGGATGTCGATCCTTCTCAACAGCTTTAACATTTGTTGTGCATGGCAAGTCCACAGGAAAACGGACTTCAAAGATACTGCCTTTTCCAGGTTCGGTGTATCGAAGGCTGACATCCCCAGACAAACTTCGCGCTAAATTGCGAGAGAGGATTAAACCCAAACCTGTGCCGCCGAAGCGACGAGTAATCGATGCGTCGGCTTGTGAAAACGGTTCGAACAAACGTGCGACGTCTTTTTTATGAATGCCGGGACCCGTGTCCGAAACGGTAACAACCAGTTGATTGCGTTCCATGCGACATGAAAGTTCAACTTTTCCTGAGCTTGTGAATTTGAACGCATTTCCGACTAAGTTCAGTAGAATTTGACGAACACGAGTAGGGTCTGAACAAATAGTATCAGGGACGTCTTCTCCGCGACTCACTTTAAATTCGATTCCTTTTTCGTCAGCTTGTGGGCGGAAGCTCGCCGTCAATTCTTCACAAAGCTCATGAACGGAAAACTGCAGCGGCTCAATGCTCAGCTTGCCAGCCTCTACTTTTGAAAGATCAAGAATGTCGTTAATTAAATTTAAAAGCATTCGTCCGTTTCGCCGTATAGCTTGGACGGACTCGTTCCTTTCAGCAGAACTGAGTTCTGGATCTAACAAAAGTTCCCCGAAACCGAGAACTGCTGTCAGCGGAGTCCGAATTTCGTGGCTCATGTTTGCGAGAAACTGACTCTTAGCTTCGTTGGCTGACTCTGCCGATGCAGTGGCAGCTTTAAGCTTATCTTCAATTTCATGCCGGCGGGTTACGTCTGTGACGAGCGCTAAGATTCCGCTCATTTGGCCGTCGCTATCGGCGATCGGTGACAATGAGATATACGCCCAAATTTTTCGATCATCTTTGCATCGAAACGCGCAATCAACCTGTTCTTGTTTGAAACTCAAAACAGAGGTCCACGCCTCTTTGAACGAGTCTAGACATTCAGGCTCGATGTAATCCCAAATGTGGGTTGAGGCGAGTTGATCAGCAGAATAGCCAATGATACTGGTGACACTTTTGTTTGTGAACGTCGTTTCGCCAAAGACATCGAGTTTCCAGATTCCTTCGTTCGCGACGTCGACAATCTGTCGGTAACGAACTTCGCTTTCGCGTAACTTATCCTCAGCACTGCGGCGATCGGTAATGTCGAAGTGAACGCCTGCATAGCCAAGCAAATGTCCATTGTCGTCAAAAAACGGAGCGGCCCGGCCCATAAGTGTATACATTTTTCCGTCCCGACCCGAGATCTGGAACTCGCAGCTCCATGATCGGGAATTTTTAACAGAGTCAAGCCAGCCCGTTTCAACCATTTCTCGCTGCTCTGGATGAAGAAGTTCCTTCCACTTGAATCGACGGTACTCTTCAAATGACATACCAATTAAATCTAAAAACGATGAACTCACATAGCTTGGTAAACCGTCTGCGTCGGTTACGAACACGCCGAAGGGGATTGTGTTTCCAATAGTGCGAAACAATCTTTCAACACGAAGAACTCGATCGAGTTCCTCTTTTGATCTCTGATGCGCACGTTTTTCTTGCGCCAATTTATGACTCAACCATTCACGCGACTGATTAACGTCACACATGTGAATTTCGGTGCGAACGAGTTGAGCCGCGGATTTTAAAAACTCTTCGATGTCTATCGCTAGAGTTGTCGACGAGAACCAAAACAGACCAAACCAACTCGATGGCCTCTCCAGATCGGGACTGACAGCGAAGACGCGACTTGAGTGAAAGCCAAGTTGTTGGACGAGTTCAGGCATGAGGTAATTTGAATCCGAGGGAATTATTCTTGATGTTCGTCCCTGCAGGGCATCAGTCATACGACCCGATGCGAGTTCAAAATGGACTTCTTTAGTGTTGGGGTTAGTTGTGTGCATGACACACGCCAGATCGGCTCCCACAGTGGATCGAATATGTTCACATAGGGTACGAAGGCGATCGTTGTGACTATTATCCTCGAGATTTGGGAACGCGAGTCTTGTGAGATCACCAAGCGCTCCAATGAGGCGGTTGATCTGCATTCCGTTGTTACTCGTGTTCTGCATGAGGTCCTTCGTTTTTTATCTTAACAGACTCTTAATGTGGACCTTTAAATAGATTCTTTCAATCTTGCTGGCAACACGAAATGCAAAACCAAACAGTAAATTTTGTTTAACCAAATTGTCTCAACAAGGTTTGTTTGCATGTTCGAGACGTAAACACCTGAGATTTAATATAAAAACAAAAATTGTTTGGTTCGTACGGCACACCGAATCAGTGACGAGCTGTCACAAATGTTAGGATATACGTGCAACTTGAATCATGAATTTCTCAACGAAAAAACGCCTGTGCAGCGGGGATCGTAGAGCAAAAACACAAGGAAATAAGTTTGTACCTTTCGAAACATTTGAGCGGGTAATTATGTCGACCTGTTCACAGATTTGTTCATGATGGACCGCGCTCGTCACATTCTGCTTTGATCTATCCGAACGCTTTGAGTGCAAAAACGTAAAGGACTTGAGTTGCCAGCTTTTTTAAAGCCAACTGTTTTCGCCGCTATGCCCGATATCACTGATGAAGTTTGGGAAAATATTAGGATGAGAAGTTTGAACACAAAGAGTCTAAGTGGTTACTCGCTTTTGATCGTCGATGACTCCGACGACAACAAGATTCTTTTCTCACGATTTTTGAAATCAGCCGGAGCTAAAATCACAACCGCATGTAACGGACGTAATGCGCTGGAAACCTTCTTAGATTCGAAGAGTCCAGGTGCAAAGATGCAGGGTGTTCACATTTTTTAACTAAACCGATCGATCGCACTCATTTTACTGAGACGGTTCACAGTGCAATTCAGGGTGCCATTCAGGAAAACACGAGCGGATCGATCGATCTCAAAACCTACTATTAGGCAGACTTTTTCTTGCTTTCTAAGCAGACTTTTTATGGTGGCGTTGAAACGCCATGTACTTCTTGTCGAAGTCTGTCGGGCGCTCGCCCTTCTTCGTGATCAAACCGAATTTGTACCAGTCATAGTGTTCGCGGCAGAACGTAAGTAGGTCCGCACCTTTTGCGCATCCTTGGCAGATGCAGCGGTTAAGGGAAACTACGTTACCT
>JANOUF010000368.1:0-4435 GCA_031416685.1 Bdellovibrionales bacterium | reverse complement strand
CTCGATCCGAACACCCGCTTTTTTCATTTCTTGAAATGCAGCCTCGTCAAACCGTTGGCTCCCGATCCAATCTAAAAGTACGTTGACCTCCACTCCCTCTCGCGCCCGTGAAGCCAATGCCTCTGCAAACTGTTTCCCAACATTGCCAGACCAATAAATAAATGTTTCAAACGTGATCGTACGTTTTGCCGACTTGATCGCAGTCAGCATTACCGAAAAAATTTCATCGCCATTTTTAAGTTGAGCAATTCGATTTCCCGAAACGAGTGGCGGCCCAAGGAGTTGTCCGATCGAACGCATAACGGTTTCAGAGTTTAAGGCGCCTAAAGGCTTAATCTCATGTTCGATGCGTTTTCCCGGAGACTCTAAGTTGAAAAGCAAAACGCTAGCTGCGAGCGTGGCAAGAACGGATAAAATGACGTCCACGTGAGGGCCCCCTCCTTTAGTGGGTGTTTAAACCGAGATTGTAGAGTGATTTAACGGCTTCGATCAGCCCTCCGCTGGTAATCGGCTTAGGGATATGCAACTGGAATCCCGCCGCGAGAGTTTGATCACGGTCCTCAGCACGCGCATTGGCTGTAAGCGCCCCGGCTGGCACGGCCCCGCCCATCGCAACTGACAAAGCTCTAACTTTTGCGATGAGATCGTAGCCATCTTCGCCCGGCATACTTATGTCACTCAACAGAACGTGTGGCCGGAAGCTCTCTATTGCTCCTACAACTCCTGCAGGAGAGGACAATGTTTTGATTTCGGCGCCCGCCTTTTTTAACCAGACCGAAAATAATTGCAAATTGTCAGTCGAATCATCGACGACCAGTACGCGTATGCCAGCTAAGCTCAGTAGCTCTTTATCTGCGACTGCTTTAGACGCGACTCTTTTTATCATGAAGTTCGAAAGCGGCAACTTAACCGTAAACGTCGCGCCCTTTCCTCTTCCCTCGCTTGAAACTGTAATTCGTCCTTGATGCTCTTCAGTTATCGATTTGCAAATCGCAAGACCCAAACCGAGTCCACCGTAAGGGCGGTTGATACTCATGCTTTCCTGCTTAAATTGATCGAAGACATTCGCCAAAAAGCTTGGCTCAATTCCCTGACCAGTATCGGTAACGGTAACGGTCGCCAGTTTTTCGAAAATACTCGTTCGAACACTAACTGTGATTCGACCTTGCGGCGGTGTGAATTTAATAGAATTCTGAACCAGATTAGAGACTAGCTGCTGAATGCGTTTTTGATCTCCAAGAATGACCGTGGGCTCCGAAGCCAAATCAGCGACGAGTACGATTTCCTTTTCTTTGGCTCTAAGCTGAAGAGATACCAACCCTTCACGAACTGTGGATTTTAAATCAAGTGGCTTAGTGTCGAGCACTAAATTTCCAGTAATAATTCTCGACATATCGAGAAGGTCTTCAATTAAAACTCGCTGCAATTCGCCGTTGCGATCAAGGGTATCAAGGGCCTGAGTTACCAATTTAGGATCGTTGAGATTAGCGCGCAACAATTGGACCCAACCCAATATGACATTGAGTGGAGTACGGAGCTCGTGCGAAAGTGCTGCCATAAACTGATCGCGTCCCTTGACTGCGGCCGTTAACTCTTTCTGTACCTTTTTCAGAGAGGATACATCCTGGAACATGAGGAGCTTAGCCGGACCTTTTTCATGCATAGCAGGCAATGTCTCACAAAAAACCAGAACAGGGACCTTCGACTCGCCCTGATTTAGAATGACTTCAATCCCAAGGGCTTCCCCACAAGCCTTTTCAACGAGCTCAAAAATTGGGATTGGATCGCCTGAATCCGTTTCGAACATTAAAAACTCATTTGCCACCTTAGACTCGCCCGATGATGTGTCACAGTTTAAGACTTCATGAGCTTTGGCATTTACGAACCACATCTCCTCTAAGGTCGAATCTAAAAGCACAAGAGGCACGGGTAAGGAATCTAAAAGTTTCCCGAGCCACTCTTGCTGTTGATTCGAAAGAGCACTTTGCTTTTGCGCCGAGAGATCTGTTGCAATGATGCAAAAACCCTCGGTTCCTACTAGTTCAATACTAGCGACTGACAGCTGAACAGGTAAAGGCGCTTCGCCTTCTGTGGTAAGCCATACTTCTGCAGTTGAAGGAACAAATTTACTTTCTGAAAGCAGATTATCAACTGCAAGTCTATTTCTTGGGTTCACATGAGCTCTTAAATCAGTGCCAATTATTTTTCCGGCATTAAGTTTAACCATCGATTCAAACTTTGCATTGCAATATAGAATGGTTCCGCTCAGTGACACGGTTAGAGCACCCTCGTTAATTGCTTCGACGAGTTCGCGATATGGTTGCTCTGCCGATTGAAGAGTGAAAATTCTCTCACCCTGCGGGCCATGAACCACGAGCGCATCGACCTCGCCACTCTGAATAGCTCTCAAAGTTTCTTCGAGGTCGACTATTTTTTCAGTTTGTTCCTTAAGCTTACGCTTGAGCTTGGAGAGCTCACTATCCGCCATTGATCCCCTTTGCAGGTTTCTTCTTAAGAGGGCGAATATCAAGTCCTAGCAGTACTCGTTGTTCGTTTGAAAGATCACCGATTAATTTTTTTAAAGGATATGGAAGCGTCTTTACTAAGGTTGGTGCTGCGATAATTTGTTCGCCTTTTGCAAGACCGGGATGTTTATAGATGTCGATAATTTCTAGGTCATAGCGGTCTTGTAAATGATCTTCGCAGATTTTTTTGATGTTCATGATCGCTCGATTAGACGTGCTGGTGTTTCCAGTTATGTATAAGCGCAAAACATATTTTTGCTCTTTTCCAGCTTTCTTTTTTGTGCGCGATACTTTCTTTGCCACTTTACAAACCCTCAATCTGCTTTAAATCAAGGCCTACTAAAACCTTGTTCAGATCAGATAAATCTCCGATGATTTTCCGGACCGGCTCAGGAACTCGCTTAATTAAGGTGGGAATTGCGAAAATCTGATCACCCTTCGCAAGCTGCGG
Source organism: Bdellovibrionales bacterium (assembly GCA_031416685.1). Taxonomy (GTDB): domain Bacteria; phylum Bdellovibrionota; class Bdellovibrionia; order Bdellovibrionales; family JAMPXM01; genus JANOUF01. The sequence continues at coordinate 1,459 of JANOUF010000368.1, read as the reverse complement.
CTGCTTGAGCAGATCAATGATCTCGATTTCGTATTTTCCCTTTAGGTGCTTTTCGCAAACTGCTTCTAAATTCTCGAGAGCAATTTTGGATTTACCTGACATGCCGGCGACGTATAGCTTTAGCTGCCACATTGATGATTTGGCAGATTTCCTTTTCTTAGTTCCTGTTTTTTTAGCTTTGGATTTTTTGCCTGCTATTTTTGTCATTGATCACGTCCCACGGCTGGTACTTTAGTTCGAGTGTTTTTATTTTTACGACTCGCGGACATATCTATTCGGTCAAGCTCGGCACGGCGTTCACGTAGTTTCGCCTGCGATAACGCTTTTTCAATTTCTAGCTCAGCTGACTTCAACTCAGCCTCGATGGCTGTCGTTTGAGCCGCAAATAAGATGCGCTTTGCTTGAAGCTGCGCAGATAGATGGACAACTTCCTGCGATCTAGCGTGGGCCTCTGCCCCATCTTTCGCCTCTTGCGCAACTCGCATAGAACCGGTCAAGACTCCTGCAGCGCCCAAGTAAACATCCATAAACTTAACACCATTACTTGTGAGTAAAAATTCACGAACCTGATTTGAGTGATTCATACCGCGAGATTTTACGATAGAGAGTGTTCGATTTCTCTCACCACCAGAATGTGCACTGTTCAAAGTTATCCAAGTGTCGACCAGTGAAGCAATTCCGGTTTGAGTATCCGTAGTCGTATCAGTTGTGTCGCGTAAGCCCGTTAGAATAGCCGTAATTCCTTTGTTTTTAATATAATCAGTAAGACGAGCAAGCATGAGCTTCACTTCGTTCGGGGAGCCAATTGTCGTAAGATCAGTCAGCGGGTCAATAGCAACCGCGCTCGGTTTAAACTCTTCGATGAGCTTAATCGTTTGGGCCAAATGCATTTCAAGACCATAGTAACTCGGTCTTGTTGCATCGAATTTTAAAAGACCTTTTGTTTCCCAAGGCTTGAGGTCGATACCAATCGACTTCATGTTTCGGATAATCTGCGCAGGGGACTCTTCGAATGAAAAATAGAGGGCGCGCTTTCCGCGTCTGCAAGTAGCATCGAGGAAGTGACTTGCAAAGCTGCTCTTTCCGCATCCTGCAGGTCCCGTTATTAGCACGGTACTTCCGACAAAGTAGCCTTTGCCTTCGAACATATCATCTAGCGGCGGCATGCCCGTGCTCTCTCGGGATTCTGTTACGAGTGCCGTCAACCCCATAGTGGTGACTGGCATAACTGAAAAGCCTTTTGAACTAATTAAGAAAGGATATTCGTTTGTTCCATGAGATGAGCCGCGATATTTAACCACGCGTAATCTTCGAGTGGTTAGCTGATCAAGAACGCGATGATCAAGGAGTAAGACGCAATCGGAAACGTATTCTTCGATCCCATAGCGAGTAAGTGTTCCTTCGCCACGTTCGGCGGTGATGAGGGCGGTAACACCTTTTTCCTTTAAGAATCTGAAAA
>JANOUF010000367.1:0-5935 GCA_031416685.1 Bdellovibrionales bacterium | reverse complement strand
CTTTAACATCTTTAACATCTTTAACATCTTTAAGACTAAAAGACTTGCCGTTGTCTTCTCGCGTGTCGGTCATTTAGCTATTTTTCTTTTTACGGAGCTTTTGACCGAGCTTTTTACGGGGCTCATTTCACAATCAACCTTAACGCCGCCGCGGCTAATTAACATTTTATGTCGACCGTTTGAGTGAGCGGTGTTTCTCAACTTATAAATCTCAAGGAATCTTTCACGGTTCATCCCGGATTCACTAGCTGTGAGGAGAATAATCCCGTCAACGACGGTCTCTTCGACCCCAAAACGGCTCAATTTATTTGTCCCATAATAGATATCAATTGCGAAAAACCCGATCCCCTGAGCTCGTTGAACCAAGGTAGCCAGTTGGAAGATTTTTTCGCGCACGACCTGCGGATCTTTTATTTTATGCACAAAAACCGAAGCGGAATCGATGGCAATACGTTTTGCACCCATCTTTTCGATGCGGTCTTTAATCATCAATAAATGTTTTTCGATCATGATCTCTGTCTGCGGTATTGAGACAATTTCGATGTTTCCCTTTTTTATTTGCTCTTCGATTTCCCATCCCATATTTTTTGCGGTCGAGATTAGACGATCAGTGGTTTCTTCGAATGAAATGAAAATTCCCTTTTCGCCAAAATCCTTTGCGCCTCTATAAATGAATTCCAAAGACAGAATCGTTTTACCGGTCCCGGCAACACCTGAGATAAGTACGCTTGAGCCGAAAGGAATTCCTTCCCCTAACAAAGGATCGAGAGTTTTGATCCCTGTTCTTGATCGTCTTGAACCTTTACCTTTAGTCGTCACGTCTGACTCGGGCGAACGACGGATGGTCAGGCGAGGTGCGTAGATTTCGATGCCATCCGGAGTGATGGCGAAAGTATGTTCATCACGGCTATGAGCAGTCCCGCGCATTTTGATTATCTGAAAGAATCGTGGTTGCTCTCCAAATTGAGAATAATGAGTTAAATAAAAAATTCCGTCGACGATTGAAAACAGAGGGTTTGTTTCGATATCTTTTTGGCTAAACTCACCCAGGAGTAGCGCCGTACATTCCCAACCCATCAAATTGACCGCTATCTCATATGTGAATTTGCGAAGTTGCTCCCTTGATTTGGCGAGATCCTCAAAAATCTTGAAGCTATCGACAATGACGAACGAAGGGTTAACTCGCTTCACGTGGGTCATCATAAGGGTGATGGCTTTTTCGAGGCCGTCCGATCTTAATATGTCGCCTAAATCAATGAATTCAACACTTCCGTCATCAAGTTTTTTCTGATCAAAAAAATCAAATTGTTTTAAGTATCGTAGGGTTTTTGCTGTTGGCTCCGAAAGGGTCTGGAAAAAAAGAACTCGATTTTCGGGCGAGGCGCTATGAAATGCGATTTGCTGTGAAAGAATTGTTTTCCCTGAACCAGGCGATCCCGCGATGACGCTTAAAGTTCCGGTGGGTAATCCCCCGCCAAGCATTTCGTCGAGAGTTCGGAGTCCTGTCGAGATCCTTGAGTTCGATATCCTTGAGTTCGAGATCTTAGAATCATTTTTCTTCTTTGATTTAGCAGTGATCATTTTTTATCCCGAGTTTTTTTCTTAGGGTTTATCGAGGGCAGAGTTTGCTGCGCGGATAGCTTAAGTGGAGTTTGCATATTGATCTTCATAAGTTCGTCGTGGAGAGACGCCGTTAGAATATCGGCAGTTATGTTTCCAAAAATAGTTAGGAGTTCGACCAACATCGCTCGCAGAGCTTCTTTAACTGTTGCCGATGGTGCATCGGTGAGAACATTGCTGAAATCAATTATTTCTTCGTTAAGTCGTACTTTCGAAAGGATCGGGTAACGCACGGTCGTTGAGCGAATCACACGTTCCATCACCACCATTACGGTGATGCTACTTAGCGTATTAAGGCTGCGTCGAACAATAGCGTGAAGCGCTTTTGCGTAGAGTTGCGGATGATCGGCGGGCGGGATGTTTTTGGAAGCCGTCTTCTCCCATTCATCTACCTTGGCGGAATGTATATTGTTGCGACGAACCGGCATCCTGAGAAAATCTCCTGCGCAGGCGGACATATTCTACCTTTCTTGAGCAAACGTAAAGGAGCAACTCTAAGTTCATCAGTCATCAAACGACACATTTCGTCAGATCGTTGGGAGGGTCGCCTGGTTCTCTGGGCTGAGCCATAATATCGGGAAATGTAAGATTAACAGAGACAAATGAAGTGAATTTATGTCGTTAACTACACATATATGAAGCTATCGGAACCCATAAACTATTTTGATTGTGTGATCCACTTCTCGAGGACTTTTGCCGGAAGAGCTCCATTTCGATATGCAATGCCTACGAGCTCGGAAGTTGGTTTTTCGTTATTGACGACGATAGAGTAGACGTCAGAAACGAGCAAAGTCTCTTTGGCTCGCTCGGTCCGTTCGACGATGTCATTCTTTGCGATTGTGCCGGGTTTTAGGATCCGAAAGTACACCCCACTTCGCCCGCACTCTTGCATCGCCTTTTGGCCTCGCTCGTGTTGCATGCGAAAATTAACTTTGCCGCACGGGATACGCGGGTAAGTGACTTCTGCGATGACCGATCCAAACTTGAATTTATCGCCAATGCTCACATCGAATTCATCGAGTTGATCGAGCGTGACGGTTTCACCTGTTGCACCTGGCTGGTAACTTGAAAGGCCAAGCATCGCCACGTACTCAAGAGCTGACTTCATTCCGAATGCGTAGAGCACATTATCGATTGCGCCGTGAGCTTTCGGATTTGCAAAAGTGTTTCCTTCAATTCGGTCTTGATGAACGATTAGTGGACCAGGAACAGGAGTTTTTAGCATCGATGAGAGGACGGATTTTCCGCTCCACTCCATCTGAGCCGGGTCGCCTATATTGAGTGAGAGTATTTTGTGCATAAGTTGAAAATCTACCGAACAAAAAGGTGCGTGTCACCTTTCAGTGGCATGGCTCGGCAGGAGTGGGGGTAGGTGTGGGAGTCATATGACCTGGGGTTGGAGTCGGGGAAGGTGTGGCGCCACTTGGGATTAAAATCATATCGGCGCAGGAGAAATAAAGAGACGGACTTGCTGGATTTTCGGTCATGACTTGAATCATTTGAAGTGTGCAGCCCGTACATGTTTCGTTCGGGAGCGTCACAGTCGTTGAATATTGGTGAGGCAATCCTCCGCCGTCTTGCGTATCTGGAACTGTTTTAAGCAAAACGAAATTTGCGTCTCCGGCCTTGGAGAAATAGAACTCGTACCGACCTGGGTGATTGATGGTTTCTTCCCATGTAACGGTGAACGTACTTCCCGCATTAAGCGTAGGCGGGGTTGATATCTTCGCAAATCCTCCGCACGGGCCAGTCTTAATTCCGGCATTGTTTGAGCGAGGTGCTACGCCAGCGCTCGCTTTTAGGCGCGCATGAGAAAATGCGTCGAGTGAAAAGAGAATTGTTATGAAAAAGCTGATGATTAAAAGGTATTTCTCTGGGCATTTCACTGCATTTATCATTGGGCACCTCTAGCATTGCAGCGTTCAATTGCCGAACTCAACGCTTCACTTAGCGTGTTCGCCTCGGCTTGAATCAGAGAAATCGACTGCCACTGGATTTGTGTGTTCCAGCATTGAATTTCTTCGTGGTTGTATTCACCGCCTTCTTCAAAACTTTGAGGATCAGAACCTTGGCGAGCGGCTTCGGTGTCGAATCGATTTTCCGCTACATCAACGCAAACGTCAGATTTACGACCAATCGAGAAACACTCAACTTCTTTTGACTGACCCGACGAAATTCCGGGCCTAAAGATTCTTCGTTCACACTCAAAGTTTGAGATGTCCTCGCATATTGAAAGCGAAAAATCGACTGCGATTTTCTGTCGTGTTTGCGCAGTGCAAGTTTGGCTGCTGAGGTCGGTGATTGCTAGGAGTGATGGTTCATAGGTTCCGCAGTTGGAAAAACCAAATAGGGTTACGAACGTCGTTGGAATGAGCAAGAGAGCTAGGCTACGAGACATCTAGCTCTATTCTCGATAGTTGCGCTGGAAAGGTAAACCGATGACAGAACGAAATCTCAATTTGAGACGATATGCATGTGTGAATTAAACGGTTCGTTAGGGTTTCTGTACGATCCGTGGGCCTTTGTTCATTTCAGAGTTTTGCAGGTCGTTGATACAAAGGTGGATTGGCTTTTTGGTCTTGATCAAATTGTCGAGTGCTGTGCGATTAATTTTTACGAACCGTGGGCAGTTGATGAGGAAGTAATCGACGTCGTGTAATGTAACCTCGCCCCAAATTTGGGCTTCCCAGTGGTGGCCCCATTCGCGGTGTACTCCGTAACTAGTTTCGTAGTCTGGTTCTGGAAAAGGTACGGCGGTTTTGTAGGCTAGAGAATGAATATCACGGCGGATGACCCACGAGTTGCCAGGGCTGAACGTAACTTGGTCTTTTATACTATCTTTGAAAACTGCAACGATATTGCCATACATCGTGTCGATTCTAGTTCGCCACATATTTGGTTTTGTGAAATCAACTGCGAGATATGCGTACTTTGGTAAAAGCGCCCAGCCATTTTCATTGTCAGGAAACTTCAATCCGGCCATTTCGGACTCGGCTCCATAGGTAGTCCAAATCGGAGTTTCAAGTGCGTGATCGTTTTGATGGCGATTACGGAACTTCCCAGTTTGAAGGATTGAGGGCAAAGCTCGCCCACCAGTGACCATCATGATTTTAGAATCTTTCCAGAAATCGTAGTAACCCGATTGTGGAGCATCGGTGCGCGTTTCACGGGCTCGAACTCGATCAAAAATTGCGCGACCGAGTTCGCGTTGCGAGTATTTTTTGAACATTGCCTCAGAGATAGCGGCACCTTCGGGTAGAGCTGTAACTTCAGCGGCGCGGTTATGCGTGTTCTCCGCAGCGGTGCTTGCATGAGAGACGAGTAGAATGGCTAGGGCAAATAGGGCAAGTTTCATCTTGGTGATGAGGTGCAAAACCTGAACAATCCTCAATGCATATTAGTTCGTTATGGCGCCCATGGCTGTGTTCAGTTTCTTTACAAAGTTACGGTAAGCGCCGGCCCAGGCGCTTACTTAACGTAAACGGGATTTGGGGCTGGATCACCTGAGATCTTCACCATAACGACTCCGTGCGGTTCCACAACTGCCGAGAATTTGTCGTTATGAACTCCGAGTTCGGAGCGTTTCCAGAGGTCTCTGACTTTTGCGGAGCCCGGCTTAATCCAAATGTCTTTCCATTTGACGGTGAGGCGAGCGGGTTTGTTTCCTCGATTGAACAACACAACTGCGCGGCTTCCGTCTGCTAGAGGCTTAGCCCAAACTTCGTTTGGAGTTTTTGAAACGCGAACGCCTTGGAGGCCGAGTGGATCTTGATCGACTGCGATGACTTCTTTTGCAGTCAGAATTTTTATCGTATGCGGAGTCATCTTGCGAAGATCGTTGCCCGCAATCAGTGGTGCAGCGAGAATGCTCCATAAGCTGAAGTGTGCTTTTTCTTCGGCTGGAGTGAGCACGCCGTTTCCAACTTCGAGCATGTCGGGATCGTTCCATCCACCAGGGGATTGGTAGGCTTCAAGGCCTGGCATCATATCGAGAATGAGTAATACTGATTTCCAAGTGTTCTCAATGTCGGGGCCGATTCGCCAACTTTGTGCGCCGATCTCGCGGCCCCATTTATGCGCGCTGATTTCGCCCCAACCGCAAAGATTGTAGACCATGGGTCTACCGCTTGCGCGAATGGCTTCAGCGAATTTTGCGTAAATGTTTTTCGGGTGGAGCCCTTTGCTAAAGCAGAAATCGTTTTTTACGTGATCGATTCCCCATTCTGCGTATTGTTTTGCATCTTCGAATTCGTAATTTAAACTTCCTTCGTGATTGCTGATTTTCTCGTGTGGATCCACGTGACCGGCCGCCATG